>NZ_VLTE01000060.1:0-14040 GCF_007558965.1 Bacillus sp. HY001
TTTTAACATTCTCCGATCCCGATTTTCCTTTTATTATACAAGAAATACCCTATAGAATAGACTTTTTTCAAGTGTCTATTCTATAGGGTACATTTTATTAAGCCTCTATGCTTTTATATTGTCCAAACTATTTATTTAAAAGAGCTTTAATAACTTCGATTGCTTCTTTTGAACCACCGCATTCTAAAAAACTATCATTCAGTTTTCGTATACCATGTTTATACTTTTCATTTGAAAGAACGTCTATTACCGCTTCATTTAGAGTTTGCACATTAACATGCTCTTTCAATAATCTATGTGCTGCTTCCAGCTCAGTTAATCTTTGTGCTATCATTGGTTGGTCTTTATCATGTGGAATTATGACAAATGGGACATTAAAATAAATAGCATCGTGCACACTATTCATGCCGCCATGTGTAATAAAAACATCTGCTTCACTTAATATTTCTGATTGGGGTACGTATGAAGCAATTATAAAATTGTCTGGCGCTTTCTTAATTTTAGAACGATCATTTCTATCACCAATTGCCATTACAACTATTCCATCAAAATCTGAAAAAGTATCAATGCAAGTATTAAAAAATGGTTCGAGTCCTTCAAGCAGTGTTCCCATTGAGATATAAATAACTTTCTTATTTTTAAGTAATTCAAGTGGAAACTCTACATTAGTTTTTCGCTTTGAAATACTCGGTCCAATAAAAATGTTATTTTCTCCGAACGCATCGCTATTAGGTTGAAAATAACGACTTGTGTACACGAGAGAAATATCACCCTTATTATGCATAAATTGAAGATTATTTTTGGGCTTTACTCCAAATTCGTGTTCTATTTGATATAATAACTTTTCAGAAAGTTCATCAGGTTGAAATTGTATTTCTGCATTTGGATGAAAAGGTAAAGTTTCCAAAAATTCTGGAGGAATTAAAAATATAGGAGAAGAAACTACGCCAGGAATTTGTAAATACTCCTTTACTAACTCTCCAGCACCAAATATATCATAAATTACGAAATCAAAATTTATTCTTTCACATAATTGTTTTGTAATTTTCAATATATATAAAGAAGTTTGAACATGTACATGAAAGAAAGAATTCAGCCCAGATGAAGTTTCATTATCAATAGAAATCTCCTTTAATAAATCTGGATGAGTATATACAGTCGCTCCCAAATCTTCAATTCTACCTTTAAAGTGTTCTGTTGTAATATAATGTACATGATCCCCCCGTTCAGTAAAGGCATTGACTAAACCCAATGTAGGATTTACATGTCCTTCTGCTGGAAAATTAACCACTAAAATATTTAGCACTTATTTCTCACTCCTTACATTTCAATACTCTTATTAATCATACTGTAAATATTACCGTCAATCTTCACCTAATAGTCCTAATATGCTTGCTACTTAAGGTTGATAAATAATTGTCAGTTAATAACAAAAAAAGCATCTACATAAGTAGATGCCTAACCGTGATAAGGAGTGTTCTGTGAGGATAGAATAAGCTTTTCAGCTTGTCCTATGCTATCAATATATGATTTATTTTATAAATGGTGAATAATTGATAGAATTATTTCACCCATTTTATTCACTTAAATAGATAATATACTATTTCTACTTTACCTATTATACCTCGTTTCTAATTTATTCCTATGAAAAAACGCCTCTAGTTCACATGATTGCTAGAGACGCTTCGTACATTTTAATTCTCTTTAGGATCATCTATTTTTGGCGATTCTCCACTTAAACGCTTGTTTTTCAATTCGAAATAAGCATCTAAAACTTCTTTTCCAATATCAGAGTTAATGCCAGATTTATCATTAATAACCCATGGTACAACAACAGAGAACGCTACTTCTGGATTATCATATGGCGCATATCCTGCTAACGTTAAATTATAACATTCCCTTCTCTCGCCTTTTTCATTTCTTCCGATATCACTTTCACCACCGTAAACTGTCTGTGCTGTCCCTGTTTTACCTGCTGGTTTATACGATGCTTTTTGGAACGCCCTTACCCCAGTTCCATCACCTTCTTGGAATACCCTTCTAAATCCTTCCTTTACTTGATTTATATATTCCTCTTTCATATCTATTTTATTTAAAACGATTGGCTCTACTGAATGTACCACTTTACCAATTTCATCTTTTTGCGACGTTTGCTCTCTTACCTCTTGAACAATTTGCGGCTTCATTCGATATCCACCGTTTGCGATAGTTGAAATATACTGTACAAGCTGAAGCGGTGTATACGTGTCATACTGGCCAATTGAATAGTCTAATAAGAAACCAGGCTGATTATCTTTTTTACCAATTTGTCCAGCTGTTTCATTTGGTAAATCAATGCCTGTTGGAACACCTAGTCCAAATTGCCTGAAATAATACCTCATTTTATCAAAGTACTCCTGTTTAATATTTAATGAGCTATTTTTCACATAATCCACACCTGCAATTTTTAATGCTGTATGAAACATATAAACGTTTGAAGAAACTTGTAACGCTCTTAAATCATCAATATTTCCGAACTCTTTCCAAGATTTTTTTTCCTTAGTTCCCTTAAACTTCATTGGTGCATCATAAAAATAAGTACCTGGTGTTATAGCTTTCGTTTCAAATCCAGTTAAAACTGTCGCACCTTTCACTGTTGATCCAAGCTCGTACGAACTAGTCATTGTGCCTAATGCGTAGTCTTCAACTTCTGTTTTCCCATCTTTTTCTACAAGTCTTTTCCCAGCCATTGATAATACTTGTCCGTTTTTCGGATTCATCATTACAACGAAAGCACGGTCCAACATCGATTCTGAACCTTTATATGCTTTTAATATTTTTTCAATACTTTCTTCTACTTTTTTCTGCAGCTCCATATCTATTGTTAAAGTTAAGTTCTTACCGCTTTTCCCCTCAGAAACTGTTTCCGTTCTAATTGTATTACCTTGTTTATCAGCAACGCTTCTTACTTCTCTTTTTGCCCCATGAAGTACATCTTCATATTGCTGCTCGATATAACTTTTTCCAACCCTATCATTTCGACTATAATCACGTACCAAGTAGTAATCTAATCGTTCACTTGGTAATCCTTCATCAGAATTAGAAACATTTCCAAGAACGGATCGGAATAATCCATCATTTACATACACTCTCTCCCAATCAACCGATACGTCTACTCCTGGAAGATTCGCTAAACCTTCACTAATTATAGTAAATTCCTTTTCACTAACATCTTTTTTAATAATTTGAGGAGCCATTTGATAGCCTGCAGTCATCTTACTTTTAATAGCTAACACTTTTATATCTTTATCTGTTAATTCCTGAAGATTTTTATTTGTAACTCGTTTTCTTTTTAACTCTTCTATTTTTTTATCTAGCTTCTTACCGCTAATATCCTTCTCTCTAAATGTATCTATTTCTTTTTTAGATACTAGATTTTCAGCCAGTTTCGGATTTAATTGCATCCAAAAATCTTTCTTATCTGTCTCAGTTAACTTAGTAATATCTTCTTGCGGCATTTCAATTATATCTGCAAGTTGTCTTGCAGTTTTTAATATATCTTCTGATTTTACACCTTTCATCTTTGTGTACGTGACCGTTCGTAAAGATTTATTATCAACAACCGGATTTCCTTCACGATCAAATATTTTCCCGCGCGGGACGGAAAGACTCACAGTTGCATTTTCTCTCTTTTCTACTTCATTTTTATACGTCTCTCCATCGAGAATTTGCACTTTCCCTAACTGTATAATCATTGCAGAAAATAATAAAAATACACAAAGAAATAAAATGTTTAACCGCGTCGGTATTGCTCTACCACTTTTTTTCTCTTGCTTATTCACTTTGTCATAATCTCCTCCTTACAGTATTCCTCATAATAATAGAATCTATATATTAAAAGTAATGCACATTTTCTATACAGTACTTTATACAAATATTAATATACCGATAAAAACTTAATAGAAATTAAAACAAAGGTAAAGAAAAGGTAAAGTTTACTAAATTAAATATAAAAATCCCCAATGAAAAAGTTTAGCTTTTTTTCATTGGGGATTTAATCATTTATTTAAGAATGAATGCTAGAACGTATCGATATACATCTATCATCACAATTTGATAGAGGTTCTTTACTCTGAACTTTCGGCAAGTAAATCGTTACTGTTGTCCCGACACCAACCTCACTCATAATACTTATATTTCCTTGATGGCTTTCAATAATTTTATAACTTAACATTAATCCAATACCGGTACCTTTTTCTTTCGTACTATAAAAAGGCTCACCTAATCTCTTAATTCTTTCTTCAGGTATTCCTATTCCTTCATCAATTACATGAATAATGACACCATCATCGTTTATTTCTTTTATGTGGATTGTAATTTTCCCACCATTTGGCATAGCTTCGATAGAATTTTGCAAAATATTAATAAACACTTGTTTCAATTGATTTTCTGAGCATTCAATACTTATATCGTTGGATTCTGCATATAATTCGACTTGAATATTTGTCATAATTGCTTTTGTATTCATTAACGATACGACATTTTTATAAATTTGATAAATATTTTTTTGTTCTGTATTCATTTCATCTGTTTTAGCAATTGACAAAAATTCTTGGAGGATCGCCTCTATTCTTTCAATTTCCGAAAGCATTAGATCAAAATATTTTTCTTGATCCTCTTTATTAATTTGGAATAACTGTATAAACCCTTTTATGACTGTTAATGGATTCCTCACTTCATGAGCTACACCCGCTGCTAATTGACCGATTGCTGCAAGTGTGTCTGATTTATTTAGTAATTCTTCTGTCTTTTTCCGCTCTGTAATATCACGTACAATGATCATTATTTTATCATGTAATAATGGTAAGCATCTAGCTTCAAAGAAATCAATACTCCCATTAATTGTAAGCGGATATTCCACAATTACATTCGTTCCTTTTTCCTTCACTTGATGAATTGCTTCCTGAAACTGCTGTGCTACTGGAGAAGGTAATACTTCGAAAAACTTTTTTCCCATAAAAGCTTCTGCCGGTACGTAAAATTTCGAAGGGGATCCTGCTTTATAATCTATAATTGTGCCATCATCTTCTGTTAAAAAACATAAATCTGGTAAAGCCTTAAAAATTAATTCCAATTCAGACGTTTGTTGTTTTAACTGCTCTTCTATCGCTTTTAAATGTGTAATATCTACACCGACAGCCCAGTAGCTATACCCAGTTACAGGAAACTGTTCCGATATATTGGACCACATGATTGTTTTAATTTCACCATTTTTACATGTTAAGTGCATTTCCCAATCTCTGAAATTTTTTCCACAAGTTAAAAATTTCGTTTGTATTTGGTGACGATAATTATGATCTGGGTACAATAATTGAAGGGCATTTGGATTTCCTATTATTTCTTCAGCGGTATAACCTGTTACAATTTCACACTCCCGATTCCACAAAACAAAATCTCCATTATAATCAAGCGCATCAACCATAACAGGCATGTTTTGTAAAATCGTATGTAGTTCCTCCTCTTTTCGAGTAAACAACATTGTATTTTTACTTTGAAATACATTTGTTGCTCCATCAATAATTAGATTTGAAAGCATTTCAAAGTATTTTTGACAATTGTAAATTTCGCTTTTGTTGGACCATACTACAAAAGATCCTAAATGTTGATTGTATAAAAAAATGGGGATTTCAATTTTGGGAAGTTTACATATTTTCGTCTCATTTATTCCAAAAGAAAATATACATTCTTTTTCAGCATCAAGAAGTTGATGTGATATGTTGGTTAATTTATAAAACTGTTCTGCCATGGTTTCTATTGTACTCACATCAATAAGTTCCATTAGCCGCGCATTCATTCCTTTTTCACCTCAATATGTAAAATTAATACAAATTCAAAATTTATACTTCTCCATTATACGAAGAATGTGCCTTTAGGTATATAGTTGTAGAATAATTATTCGAACAAATTTTATTTTTCAATTAAAAACAGAAAAGAATTCGCATGAAAAATGAACTTTTAATCCATTTGTATTTACTCATCTCATACATGGTTTTCATATGAGAGTAATACATATCATCTTTAGTTGTATAAAAATACAAAAAAATATAAAGTTCATAAAATTTTCACAATTAACATGAAAAATATAAACATTTATTCCAATATATTCTATATAATAAAAAGTAATAAGGCTTCTATGAATCTCATAGAATACCTTACCCCTAATAAAAATAAAAAAAGAATCTATTTGGATTCTTTTTTTATTTTTATATTACATTACATATTTATTTAAGGCATGTGCAACACCGTGTTCTTCATTTGATAAGGTTTCGTATTGACACATCGCTTTTATTTCTTCTACTGCATTCCCCATTGCAATTGATATATTCGCTTTTTCCATCATGGAAACATCGTTTAGCCCATCACCAATCGCTACAGTATTTTCGACTGGAATATTCAGGTGTTCTGCTAAAGTATATAAGCCATTTCCTTTTTGGGCATCACGATGATTAATCTCTAAATTATGCCAATATGAAGATGTAATTGCTAAATCAGTATTATGCAGAAACGCTGCTTTTAACTTTTTTAATTTTTCTATGTCATAAGAAAATGGTAAAAGTTTATGCACATGTATATCAGTTTCTACAATTGGTTTACAACTTTCTGCACTATGAAATGCTGTATGTTCAAGATATAATGCTGCAATCGTTTCTAACTCTTTCACATCAAAACTTTCTTTTGAATTCTTCACATATTCGATCTCATTACGCACACTCTCTACGCCATAATCTGGTACATATACACCTTTATTAGTATAAAGCTGATAATATAAGCCATTCTCTTCAAGATAGTCTACAATCTCAAGTGCCTGCATATTTTCAATTGGATATCTCTTCATCATTTTTTTATCTTTATATATAAGCGCACCATTTTCCGCAATAATTGGACAGTCTAAATTAACTTCTAACAACAATCTTTCAATATCAACGATAGAACGTCCTGTACAAATTGCTACAACATGGCCAGCTTCCTGGCATTTTCGAATTGCATCTGCATTCTCTTTACTAATCAGTTTATTCCCTGAAAGAAGAGTTCCATCTAAATCAATTGCGATTAATTTCATTATTTCTTCACCACTTTCTTTAAATACACGAGTTCAATTAAACAAAAGGTATCGTTTTCATAATGATCTCGTGAAGTACTCCTTATTTATAATTTATGAAAAGCGTTTCAGGTCAAGAAATAATTATAAATAAAATCCAAAGCTTTTGCTTTGGATTTTAAACTATGAATTATAACTAATATATTTTGTCTCACACATGTATACATTTTTTTCTTCAGTTGGGACATATACTTTAAACTTTTCTAAACGTTTTCCGTAAATATGAATCGTGACAACGCTTTCGTTTTCAGCTATTTCAAGAATATGACAATCTGCTGGTGGAATGACTGTATCTGTTTCTCCTTCTCCCAAATAAAGATTTCCTGTATGCGTTAAATAAACAAGTGAATTTTCAATCTGCTTAGTTTGTATAAAATTCTGCACCATTATCCTTCCTGTAAAAACACCTTCTACTCCCCATGTACCATCATGATCATGTAAAGGTGTAGATTGTCCATCTTTCCATACAAGAGCTAATACTTCAAACCGCTTTAAAGGATCTTCATATAATAGGTGTCGTGCATATTGAGCCGAATTCGCCTTCTGTTTTTCTAGTGGAAGCCATGTTTTCTTTTCTAAAAGTTCTTCTAGTAATTTTTCAATCGCACAAGCAATTTGATCTTCTAACAAATTACTATCCATTAAATCCGTTACAGCTTTAATAAATGTTTGAAACGTTTTACTTCCATTACACGTTAACATAAGCATCCTCCTCTACTCTTTTCACACACTTCCATATTAAATAGGCCACCAAAAATTTACAATTGAGAAATAAAAAAACAAGGTACAATAATTTTGCACCTTGTTGATTAGGTTATTGAGTTGTCAAGCGAATAGGTAAGAATTTCAAAGTTTGTTCATTAAACTCTTCAACGATATTAACCTCACTATATTTCCCGATATGTTGTACAAGTTCATTTGCGATAGACTGATATGTAAATATAATAAAAAACGAATGATTAATAGAAATATTCTACGCCACTCATTTTTTATCGGACTTCTTTTTACTGTACTTTTATTTTCTTTATGAGTTATTAGAAAAATAATTGTCTATATAAGTCTTTATTTTTTCAAAATTCTTTTCCATAAATAAGATTGCTGGTACTTCAATTATTGGAAGATTATTTTCATTATCAAAAGGTGGACACGGTTTGGGAACTACCAAATAGTCAACTGAGTTTTTATCCCTAATATAATTAATTGAAACATCATAATACTTAGAAAAATATCCCTTCAAATCATCCTGATTCCTTAAAAATGGTAGAGAAAATATTGAACCATAATTTATACCAGCGTCGACAATTAATACAAAGCATATTTTTTTCATGATACACCCTCCTCGTATAATAAGTTTTAAGTTAATAACTGTTCTTTGAAAATTAAATAGTTTTTATCTTCAAGAGCTACATCAAAAAAAAATGATGTATGGGGAAAATTTAGTCTTGGATAAGGTAACACTGATAAAAACAGGTTTCCTTTTTCTTTATATTCAATTAAATCATATCATTATTTTATATGAATTTCCAGAATTTGTTTTTTTATTTTATTGGTAAACTTATGCTTAGCATGAATTGGAGGGATATATATGATAGATTATAGAATAATTTCAAGAGAAAACTATTCAAATAAGATTGGAGAGCTTGTAACAATGCTTGAACATACAAGAGATGTTACATTGAGCGAAATCTCCAATTTAAACCAAAGTGATTTAGATTTCTTACCAAACGGTAGTTCAAACACTATTGGTACTCTCTTATCACATATTGCAGCGATGGAGTTTGTTCATCAAGTTATCTCGTTTGAAAAAGAGATTTAACTGAAAGTGAATATCTAAAGTGGCGAATTATTACAGAAGTCATTGAATTTAGTAAATCACGTATTGAACATGAATTGCTCTGGATTACATCACTTATGAAGAAAATATGAAAAAATAAAAAAAAGTTAAAAACAATGAATGAAAATGAGATTTATTATCAATACTATAATTAATAAAAGGGCAACCACGATTTGGCTACCCTTCAAAATTTTATATTTCTGGATCGAAAGTTTTGCAATCTGTTTCTTCAGTAGTTGATGCATGTTTCCCTTTATTACTTACTACATAAATTGCATCTGCACTACATTTATTGCCGTTAGCCCAAAATTTACAGTTGTTTACTTCACATAAAACGTCTTGTGCCATAGTATCACACCTCCTTGTTCTATTATCATTAACAAAATTCGGAGGTATGATACTCTTTAGACTGCATTTTTTATTCCCTTTTTAGCTTTCTTAATGATTCAATATCTCCTTGTACAATCGCATCTATATTTTCAGTTATTTTTTTAATGTCAAAATGCCACCATTGAATTTGCAACAATTCTTCTATTATTGTATTTATAAATCGGTCCTTTATTTTATTTGCAGGGTTACCACCGACAATTGTATATGGTGCGACGTTTCTAGTCACAACAGATTTAGCTGCAATAATTGCACCATCCCCTATTTTTATTCCGGGCATAATCGTTGTATCCATACCTATCCAAACGTCATTTCCTATAACTGTATCACCTTTGTAGGGCAAATCAGACAAATTAGGTGTATACTTCTCCCACCCATTTCCAAATATATTAAATGGATATGCCGAAAATCCATCCATCCGATGATTCGCTCCGTTCATAATAAAGGTAACTCCATTTGCAATACAACAAAACTTTCCAATGGTAAGGCGATCTCCAAGAAATTCATAATGATGTAATACACGATCTTCAAATGTTTCTCCATCTTTCGCATCATAATAAGAATAGTCACCAACTAGTATATTAGCTTTTGTTACTGTATTTTTTATAAAATGGACATTTTGATTTCCTTCAATAGGATATTTAACATTTGGATTAGGATTCATGTTGCGCAGCACCTCCTTTATCATTTATTTCACTTTCTACTGTTATTACTGGTTTTAAATTATATATAGGTAAAATACATAATAATCCAATTATAAAAAGTAAAGCTGTACCTTCATACATCGTACTTAATGAGAACATCGCCTTCAATGAGCCCGCAATACTCATCGTTACTACCATTGATCCTGTAAATAATGGACTTAAAATACCGTTTACCCTTCCAATAAAATCTGTATCGCTATTTTGAATAATGAGCGTATTAATGCCTATTTGGATACATGGGAGAGCTAAACCACTAAAAAGTTGTGCTGTAAGTGTCACCCATAAATTTGTCGAATAACCAATAATACCAATGCCAATCGCCTGACCGAGCATCCCTACAATTAACATTTTTTGCGGTGCAACATTTTTCGCAAATACCATTGCTAAAGCACCGCCAACAATCATTCCTCCACCATTTACTGTTAGTAACCATTGTAAACTCTCTTTTGATAGCCCTAACTGCTCAGTTACAATAAATATACCCAGAGGCTGAATTAAACCGATACCCAGTCCTGCTGCCATAAAACAAAGCCCTAGCAAAGTTAATGCTTTTTTCTTTTTTACATATTTAATACCGTCTAGCATTTCCTGTAATAGCGTGATTTCTTTCTTCTCATTATCGTTCTCAAGATCTTTCGGAAGAAATAACAACACTGCTGCTGCAAGTAAAAAAGCGATACCTGTTATGATGATTGAAATATAAATTCCAAAACTATGAAAAATAAACGTTCCTAGTATTGGCCCTAACACCATAAAAATCGCAAATATTGTTTGATATATAGACATCGCCAATTGGATTTGTTCCGCCGATAAATGTTGTTTAAACAACTTCATACCCGATGGTTGAGAAAACTGCGAAAGGATTGCAGAAATAAGCGTGACAAAAAATACGATTTTCCACGTTCCAAACATAAGTGTAATTAATACAGCGAATACTGAAATAGAACTTAACGTTTCACACCATATCATTGTCTTCTTTGGCTTCCACCTATCAGCAAACGTTCCACCAATGAATGAGAAAATAAAAATGGGAGCAAATTCAGCTACTGAAATCATTGAAATAGCAAAAGCATCACCTTTCGTCATTTCCATTACATACAGCAATACGGCAAAGTTTCGAACCCATATTCCAATTTGTAAAAATAATGCTGAAGCTAAAATTCCCTGTACAAATCTATTTTTCAATACTTGTGATACCCCATTATTTTGTTTCGTTACTACATTTTTCGACATAAAAAGGCCTCCTATTTCGTGTTCTGAACAGGAGGCAGCACAAATCATATAAAAAGACTATATATTCGCAGAGCGAAATACATCCCTTTTCTATACATGTACAGACTAACCCTATTCAGAAGAATATTTCGTTTTTTAACGAAGATCTCTTACAAATAGAATTAGTTGATCATTGGGATGTTTTCACCCTTCCGTTTCGAATTTAAATAACACATACATACTCTATGTAAATCATTTTCTATGTATGCATGTCTAAAAATAAATATTCTAGAATGTTAATGGTAATTCCTCTAAAGAACGCATTAAATAATTCCCCTGCCATTTAACATCTTCACGATTCCCTTTTATTTGTAATTCAGGCATCCGATTAATCAAAGTAGTAATAGCAATCTTCGCCTCCAACCTAGCAAGTGGGGCGCCTAAGCAGAAATGGCTACCATGTCCAAAGGCAATGTGACGATTATTCTCCCGAGTAATATCAAATACTTCTGGGTTTTCAAATACTGTTTCATCGCGGTTTGCCGAAGCTAATGCAATGACAACCATATCCCCTTTTTGGATTGTTTGTTCGTGAATTTGAAAAGGTTCAGCTGCCCATCTTGCAGTTGTAACCTCAACTGGAGAATAATAACGCAATCCTTCTTCAATTGCAGAATCGATTAATTTTGGGTTATCTTTTAACAACTGTAATTGATTTGGATTTTCAAGAAGTGCTAATACCGTATTCGTAATTAAATTCACTGTTGTCTCATGTCCTGCTACGATTAATAGCATTATCATTGAATATAGCTCTGGGGCACTAAGTTTATGTCCTTCATTTTCTGCAAGTATTAGCGCGCTAACCAAATCTTCTTTTGGATCTTTTCGTTTTTCATCAACTATATATTGAAGATATGTAATAAACTCAGATAGTTGTTTTTCGGTTTCTTTTATTTCTTCAGGTGTTTCTGGCGATGCAATAACAGCATGAGACCAAATTCTAAATTTCGCTTGATCTTCTTTTGGAATACCAAGCATTTCACTTATTACAATAATCGGTAAAGGGAACGAATAATCATCCACTAGATTTAATGTACCTTTTCGCTCTATCTCACTTATTAAATCATCCGCTATTCTCTGAATTCTTCCGTCTAATTGTGTAATCATCTTCGGTGTAAAAGCTTTTTGAACTAAAGATCGTAAACGACTGTGATTAGGTGGATCTGAATTTAACATGTGCGTTGTTAAATGATCACTATTGTCAACGGAAAGATACATGTTCGTTGTATCTTGAGGAAACACATTTGTCATATCTTTTTTTAAACGATTATCTTTTAAAAGTGGCAGAGCATCTTCATATCTTGTAATGAGCCATTCTTTACCGAGTTCAACTTCATTTACAAATAATATAGGTTGTATTTTTCGCGATTCTTTATAAATTTCATAAGCATCTTCTTTAAACTGCGCTGAAGCTAAATTAATACCATCCTCTATTCTTTGCCCAACTTTGTTTTTCATTGACATTGTATCCCCTCACTCTCATTTTTTTGAAAACGAACCAACAGTTGCATTATACTCTAATAAAAACGTGAAAATTGTAAATTTTTAATTAAAATATTACTTCGTATATTGAAAAATAAAAAAGTAAGAGAGTAAAATCTTTCTACTCTCTCACTCTTATTTACGCAAAACACATGAAATTACTAATTTGTTGATAGCGATAACTTACTTTACGACGGCGACCACCTTGCCAAGTATAACCTGAAACCCCATTTCTCCTCACTTCAGTCGGGAAGAACCATAAGTCCCTTCCGAAAGGTCCAGGACGATGCAAACGTAAATAGCCCCATCTTCCTAGACAATTACACATCCAGGATTTCATATTACCTGCTTGCGCTGGAGAAGAAAATGTAGATGGTAACGATGGCGCTTGAGACGGTGGTGGTGACGTTGGAGCATCTTCCGCATCATCTGGTCTATAATCTTCTTGTTCCATTTCTCTCACTTCACTTACAGATTCATACCCGTAGTTTTGTGAATTATAATACATCCCTTGATCATATGGATAATTTGGCTCGTTATACATTTTAACAAATCACCTACTTTTCATTCAGTACCTTTAACATTCATATGTGATAAGCGCTCTATAGGTAGCTTATGTATAGCCCAAATTCATATAAAAGTGTTACAAAATAAAAATAGAAGAGATCTATATTAAATCTCTCCTATGTGCATTAAGCAAAACACATAAAATTACTAATTTGTTTATATTGGTAAGTTACTTTAAAACGATGGCCATCTTGCCAAGTATATCCTGATACATCATACCGCCGAACTTCTGTTGGAAAAAACCAGAAATCTCTCCCAAAAGTACCAGGTATATATAACCTTAAATAGCCCCACCTTCCTAGACAATTACACATCCATGATCTCATTTGGCCTGTTGTTATAGAATTAGCAAATGTAGAGGGTACATTGGGAGGGCTAGATGGAGGTAGTAACTTTGGTGCATCATCTGATTGACATGAACAAGACTGATTGTTCAATGAACGATTCCTCCTAATTATTAGTAAACTCTATATAATATATGAGCTTTCTTTTTATATGAAACTTCCAAAAAGGAAATATTTCTCTATTATCCCCAACAAAAATCCCCTTCTAATTATTTGAAGTGAACCCGAATAGTGGTACATGAAAAAAACACCTCCTGAATTCGCATACTAAGTATGCAAATTCAATGGAGGTGTTTTTGGTTTGAAAACAAG
>NZ_VLTE01000445.1:0-257 GCF_007558965.1 Bacillus sp. HY001
GTTTGACGGATTTTACTAATTTGTTCAGTTGTCGGTTTGATTTCTATTAAATATGCTCTTTTCATAAGTCTTCATCCTCCGACATTTTCTTTTTGTATTTTCTCAACCCATATATTCTACAGCTAAATACATGAATGATAGATATTAAATCCTGAACAAGTTCTTCTTGCATACCCATATATTTCTTATACCGTTCTTCTGTATAATATCTTCTTCCTTTTGGGTTTCGGTAAGCAGGTAAAACACCTTGATTGTCC
>NZ_VLTE01000061.1:0-6170 GCF_007558965.1 Bacillus sp. HY001
CTTTTGAATAGCTTGTTTCATGATGTCATCTTGCTCATTATTCGTATTGATCATTGGTTCTTTGATGAATCGAAGTATCACTCCGTTTTTGTTAAACCATTCATATTCTTTTAGGGTCTCGTCCATATTTCTTCCCATACGTGTAATTGAATCGAAAACAACTGTATCGTCTTTTCGAACCATCTGTTTTAACAGTTGATATTGAGGACGGTTAAAGTCCTTTCCGCTGGCTTTATCAATGTACATATCTCTTTCGTTGATACCTTCTTTCTTCATTGTCTCAACTTGTCTTGCTTCGTTTTGTTCCTTTGATGATACACGGATGTAAGCGAATGTTTTGTTTGTCATTTTAATTTCTCCTTTTGTTTTGGTTTTACGTCTCAAAATGTGGGTTTCTTTATGAAACGTATCATAATACAGAATCACACTTTTTGAAACGGTTGAAATGTTGATTCCATAGGGTTTTGAGAAAGTCCCAAAAGCGTCTTATAATGTGTACTTTTTGAGACGGTCTCATATTTAGTTGCGGACAATCCTTCCGAACCATCGTTATATGGGCGGTGGGCACGGAAAGTTTTCCAAGTAACTCATACATATACCACCTTGTGGGTTAGAAAAATTTCAAAATTTTCACCTCCTATAGGCGTTTTTTACATGATTTACCTATCAGACACCCATCGAAATAGGCTCTTAATTGTAAAGAAATAGAAAACTACAGGAATCTCTTTACTTTTGTAAGGCAAGTGGATATGTTCTCATCATCAAATAAGAAGGTGGTCTAAATATGGTCAAAATAAAGCGAGATGTAGCAGAATATTACGAGTCTACAAGAGGGAAATATCACGTTGGATACACGTTGGGACAATCATTTGAAGTTGCTTTGATGGAGCGGAATATGAAACAAGCGGATTTTGTGCGATTTACAAAAATTAATGAATCGTTAGTGAGCCAATATGTCAGAGAAAAGAAGATTCCTAGCAAAAGGGATCTGATTATCATCGATGCATTTTTGCGTGGTGGTTGGGATGAACAATTAGATGCAATCATAATTAAACCATTTCAGAAAAAGCGGTTATATGATGAATTGCTAGAGTTGAACAGGAAGGGGGCTTAAAACCTTGGGAATAGGCGTTGGACCGCATGAGAATGCTTGAATACATGATTTATTTACCAAAACAAAACTAACTAATGAAGGAGAATGCAAAATGCTTAAATATAAACATGATGAGGAACAACGACAATATCTACAAGGGAAAATCGACAAGTTGAGAAGAGAAAACGAATTGGGAAGCACTTTAGAGTCCCAGTTCATGGCGAACGAATGGACAATTAAGCAATATGAGATGATGATGAATGAGAAAAAGGCTAGTGATGATTATGTTTCAGTTGAATTAACAGATGAAGAACGACAAAGACATGACAAACGTGAAAAAGCAGCAGAAGAATTGCATCGGATTCAGTGTATTAAATCGTATATTTATCATTTGAAGCAGGAGATGGAACGACAGGAATATATGTTAAATAAAGCTGAAGCGGATATGCATGAGAATGGATTGGGACATTTTCTCCGTTGATTAGCTGAATAGGTGTTTATATCGCCTGTGTCAGCTGGTAAGCAGTAGAAACGGATATATGATATAAGTCCATGGTAGCGGAACGTAGTGAGCATAAGGAGTGGACTTATGCTTCTAAATATCCTCTTGGCACTTTCCCATGCACATGGGGAACGCCATCCGGCGAGGAAGCCCCTTGGATAAGGGGTTGGGGATTGATTATTTGAAGTTTGGATAGTGAAACGGACTAGGGGTGTAAAAATTCCACCCCTCTTTTATTTGTCCGCTTACGATTGTATTCTATTGTTTTGATAGATAAGTGAGAGAGGTATTTCGAATGAGTAAAAAAGACAGATGGGAAGAAATCAATGCAATTTTTGCGAAAGCACATGCAGCTAGAAAGCGTGAAAAGTTAATTAAAGAAATGGAAGAGTTTGAAAGTGGGTTCCCAGATGGGGTGTATGTGGCCCATTCTTCTCCTAATGAACCGATAATTAAATTAAAAGAGATGTATCGGTATTGCAGAGAAAAAGGAATTGATCCAAATGATTTAACAGAAGAAGAAATAGAACAGTTTTTGGTGTATCCGAATGATGATGAGAAAACTTTACGATGAGGAATGGGGTTTTAGCCGGAGGCCGACCGAAGGTTTTGAGTTTTATATAGACAGGAATCATGTTTTTGTAGGATGATAGATTTATGATTCTTGCCTGCTATATCTAATAAGCAGGCAACCCTCTCATTTTGTGAGAACTTTTTCTTCAAACCTAGTGTTTCCTGAGGTTTTTAAATCTAAAGAAAGGATGGTCTTATGGCAAAGAAAGCAGAATTGAATATGAAACATCAATGTATGTTAGACGTTACAATTGATAAGTTAACCGTTCTTGCAGACATAAGAATTCATAAAGATGTGTTTGTTGAACAAATACAGATGTTTGGATTCGAAGAGCAGGAATACAAATCAACGAATTATGGTTATTCTTATGTCTTTCTTCATGAGAATGCAGGGCGGATAGAAATAGCGCAAGATAGAAAGCGTGTAGACGCTCAAGAATTGCTTAAGAAGAAAATTCAACTACTTGAACAAATTAGAAAAGCAAAATCAGGACAAGCTTACGATAATGGATTACCTATTCAAGAGATGGAGCAAATATTGGAGAATATCCAAGAACAATTATCACAATGTGATGAAAGAGGTTATTTAGACCGACTTAAAGATGTTCGTTATGAGTTTAACCCTAAGTATTATGAATATATTGAAGGTGTTAAAGAAGTATCTCAAGGTGTTATGTCATTACTAGAAATGAAGTCTCATAAGTTATCACAAATACATATAGCATTAGATTATCATGTGAAGATAGCGGACTTAAGTATAGTGGATATGAAAAGTCGTAAAGAAACAATCATAAAAGGCAGAGATAAGAAACTTGAAACAATGTATTTAGGTAGTAGAAGTGGTAGAAGTCATCTTTGTATTTATGATAAAAAACAAGAGAATCAAGATAAAGGGACGATTGATCAGTACGAAGGATTGGATAAGGTAACACGTTTTGAAGCGCGTTTGAGAAATGATTATGCTAAAAATTTTAAGGACTCGGATTTTAATCCGTTTGAGGGAATACTGGTGCATCACTTGGAAACTCTTACTGAGATAGAAAGTAATGAATCAATGAAATTAGAAGATAAAGTTATGATATTGCACTTGCTGAAAAATCCAGACGTTTTAGGGATAATGGAAAAGTCCAAGAAAACAAGATGGAAAAAGAAACTTGATACACTTTCAAGGGTAGATATAAAGCCGAGTGACGATTTTGATCATAAAAAAAGCTTCCTAGTCGGCAAACTAGAAAGCATACTCAATAATGAGTGTTCAAAACCTAATTAGATAATTAAATTATACATTACAAGAAAAGAGCCGTCCATAAGACGAGCTCTTTTTATTATGTCTTACAAATTGTATAGGACGATAAGTGACGGTATCGTCCATTGAATCAAACTTATTGAAGGATTACTAATAAGTTAACCACTTCATCTGTTTTGAACAAGCGTTTGTTTAAATATGTAAGTGCGGTGCTCGTGTTTTTGCGATATACTCGTCAAAACTTTACGCGGTTCTACATGGCTCCCTAAAATATTACTGAAAGGGACCAAATTAGTTTATATACGACGTTTTGACGAATCTTGGGGGTTTATATGTGCGGCGCAAGAGATTACAAAGGATTCGCTATTAATGATTTATTAGTGTAAGCCTATTTTTGTATAGAGAGGTATCTTTTTAGGGGTAATGTATACACTATGTATATACATTACAAGAGGGGGGTGTTATAATGAACTCCAATAAGAAAAATGAACAAAAGGAGGATATTTTGACTATGTCTACTACTGTTCAAAAGTGGGGAAACAGTCTTGCAGTTCGTATCCCAAGTGTTGTTGCTGAACGTGTAAAAATTGAACAAGGTTCTGAAATTGAGATGAAAGTGGTGGGGAATCAAGGAATAATTACTATTACTCCGAGAAAAAAACGGAAGAAATATTCGTTAGAAGAATTAGTTTCAAAAATTACTCCTGAAAATCGTCATGAATATATTGATTTGGGTAGAGAGGGACGTGAATTAATCTAATGTCAAGTGTACCGGAACGTGGAGATTTTGTTATTCTTAATTTTGATCCTCAGGCTGGTCATGAACAGGCTGGGAGAAGAACAGGTATTGTTCTTTCCCCTAAATTGTTTAATGAGTCAACTGGATTTGCAGTAATTTGTCCAATAACGAATCAAGAAAAGGATTATCCTTATGAAGTAAAATTACCTGAAGAGGGGATCCCTGTTCCGGGTGGAAGTCCTGTAACTGGTGTAATTCTTGTAGATCAAGAAAGAACATTAGATTGGAGAGCTCGGAGGATTAGGATTTTAAGGTCTCATGAAGATGATGAACAAATATTAGATATAATTGATGAGTGTCTTGCGAAGATAGCTACATTTTTAACATGAACCTTTCGGAAATTTGGAGGGTTCTTTTTTATTAATATTGATCAACTAAAGTCATGCGTTTGCATGGCTTTTTTTGTTATTAATGCCGCAGTGTCTTGTATATAGAAATGACCCGATATTTCAGATTAGTGCGCCTATGTTTCTGTGTTGGCAATACAAGTGTGACCTATTATTCATGATTGACGCTTTTATTAAAGTGTAGGAACAGTCAAAGAAACAAAAACAGAATTGCATCTATAAGACATTGTAAATGTGTCTGTTTTTATAATGATTTTCGTTAATAAGGTGTCACAAAACCGATGTTGAAGGACGAATAGAAAACGTAAAGAGAGATTTTGTTTTACGAATGCCATTTATATACAAAGAGGTATACCGAATTTTGATTAATGGTGCGCTTATCTCTTTGTTACGAATTGGATTGTTGTTTGTATATACAAATGTACGGCTCTAAAAGACAATCCGGTGCGTTTATATATGGGCGGGAGCAGTGTGCCATTTTACAAGAAAAGTATAAGAAATTTTATATTGGCACCTGTAATAATGCTTTATGTCATGACCCATATAAGAGAGCACACTAAATTTTTTTATGGAAATCTAAAATTATTTGGTTGTTCTTCTATATTACTTATACCAAAGCTTTTAAAAGAGAAGGAGTGAATGTTCATGGAATTTCTAAACGCTTTTGCTGATGTAGCTACTATCGGGGGTTTCTTCCTAACCTGTGTGATGTTTTATAAGAATGAGTGTAACTAATTAAAGTAAGCCCTCTACACTAAAGGAGGGCTTACCTTTTATCTTATTTAGATCTAGGGTGAGTTTCTGTTAATTTCATTGTAGAAACTTCTGTACCGTTAGCTATTAATTCATGAATAGTAAAGATCTTTCGATTGTCCTTTTTTAAACGCTCTAAAACAGATACTAAGCGGTCTTTTAGGCAAAAGCCTAAATGCTTATTTCTGTATTCTTTTGGGATTTCATCTTGAAGAACGCCTGAATAAAAGATTTCAGAAAAAGCGTCTTCGTAATATGCATGTGAAAGTGTTACTTTCTTTAATTTACCATCACCAGTAGTTAATTTAACTGGGTAGTAATAATTTCCGTATTCATCAGTAATTAAATCTATTAATCCAAGAATATTGTTAATATCTTCATTTGGTTCTAGCGTTTTTAATTGAATTTTTTCCATGTATTCATCTCCCTATATTTTATTTCTTAATTATACCATGTATGGACAATGATACCAAAACATTTGTTCTTATTTTGGAGGGAGGATTATTGTTATTGTTCATATTCTTTAACTTTTCGATAAAACGTTGCTTTGGTCATGTTAACTTCATTCATAAACTTTACGGCGGTAATTTCTTTGGCTTTCCATTGCTCATAAAGTTCATTCCAGTTGTCCGGTACATCAATGGCAGGGCGACCGAATTTAACACCTCTCTGTATTGCTACGGCTATTCCTTCAGCTTGTCTCGTTTTGATTTCCTCACGTTCCTTTTCAGCAAATGCAGTTAGAAGTGTAAGGATAATCTTTTGAATAGCTTGTTTCATGATGTCATCTTGCTCATTATTCGTATTGATCATTGGTTCTTTGATGAATCGAAGTATCACTCCGTTTTTGTTAAACC
>NZ_VLTE01000062.1:0-65599 GCF_007558965.1 Bacillus sp. HY001
CGTTGTAGTTCAATCAGCTTTAGGGATTGCCCGCAGTTAACCCTCACTACTAGCCAATCACTTGACTAGCAGGGCTTACTGATATATTTAATTAACTTTCGTTATAATTGGTTAAATAAATCGTAACAGTTAGTTACCCTTTTTTACAATTCTTTTATATTTTCTTGAATGTGATTTAACATAGTTAAAAGATTATCGCGTTCTTCCTCACTTAATCCTTTAAATGCAGAAGCTGCAAAACGTTCTTTTTCCTCTTGAAACGCCTGAATTTTATTTCGTCCCTCTTCAGTAAGAGAAACTAACGTAATTCTATTATCATCTGGATTTTTACGTCTTGTAATCATTTCATTTGCCTCAAGCTGCTTTAAATGCCTCGTTATCGCAGCATTATCAATATTCACTTCTTGTTGAAGTGCTTTTTGACTAATTTCACCTACTTCATATAACTGAAGTATAAGCTCTAATCGGGACTGGCTCATACCCGTACAACCTTCAAACTTCGAACTTACTTCTTTATTTAGAAAGTGTAATTTATATAAAATAATCGCTTCTTTTGAGCATGAACTTGTCAAACTATCCCTCCTTTATACACAAAATAAAAACGTTTGATGTATCAATAGTTGATATGTCAATTAATATAATCTATATCTATTTAGAATGCAAGCATTTTTTTTCATTTATATTTTTCCAAATTAAGGCGCTTTGTCGCGTTACAAATAATGTTAATTGCACTATAATAGTACTAATTTAAATGACTGGAGAGTGATTGTAATGCGGCAATACACAAATAGAAATGAGGAATTAAAAATGGAAAATGAAATGAGGATATTCACATATGACAACAATAAATATAGGGATTGTCGCGCACGTAGACGCTGGCAAGACGAGTTTGACTGAGCGTATTCTTTATGAAACGAATGTGATTAAAGAAATTGGCCGAGTAGATAGTGGTAATACGCAAACTGACTCAATGGAATTAGAAAGACAACGCGGAATTACGATTAAAGCATCTGTCGTCTCTTTCTGTATCAATGACATAAAAGTAAATGTCATTGATACACCTGGACACGCTGATTTTATCGCTGAAGTGGAGCGATCATTTCGTGTTCTAGACGGTGCAATTTTAGTTATTTCTGCTGCTGAAGGTGTGCAAGCGCAAACAAAAATTTTAATGCGAACATTACAGAAACTAAACATACCGACTATTTTATTCGTTAATAAAATTGATCGTAGCGGTGCAAATACTGAAAAAGTTATGAAACAAATAAAAGAGGTTCTTTCAAATGAAGCATTCCCTTTCTACTCTGTAGAAAACGAAGGAACGAAAGAAGCCCGAATCATTGAATACAAATCATATGAAAATTGTATGGAACTGTTAGCACCATATAATGAATCATTACTTGAGTCATATGTAAATAATGAAATCGTACCGGGCGCACTATTAAGAGAGGAACTCATTAAACAGATAGCGCAAGCAAATGTGTTCCCTATCTTTTTCGGTTCAGCCATGACAGGTACAGGTGTAACTGAACTGCTCGAAAATATTTCAGACTTAATTCCCGCTAATAAGTCGGCAGAAAATGAAGTATTATCCGGTGTTGTTTTTAAAATTGAACGTGAACCTTCTGGGGAAAAGATTGCATATGTAAGAGTTTTTTCTGGTCGTTTACACGTTAGAAAATATGTTCATATACTGCGTGATGATGCTCTAGCTCATAAAGAAAAGATTAAGAAAATATGCATGTTTCATAACGGAAATGCGGTTCAAGCTTCTATCGTTCCTAGCGGAGAATTTTGCAAAGTGTGGGGACTGAGTGATATTAAAATTGGTGATATTATCGGTGAAAGAACGGATTATATAAAAGATATTCACTTTGCCGAACCACAAATGGAAGCTGCTATTGAAGCATTACCAAAAGAACGTATTCATGATCTATACGCTGCACTTATGGAGCTATGTGAAGAAGATCCGCTTATTAAAGTGTGGAAAGATGATATTCATAATGAACTATATATTCGCCTTTTCGGTGAAGTTCAAAAAGAAGTAATTGAAACAACTCTTTATGAGAAATATAATTTGCAAGTTACTTTCTCAAATACGCGTGTCGTATGTATTGAAAAACCCATTGGCATAGGGAATAGCGTTGAAGTAATGGGCGAAAAAGCGAATCCATTTTACGCAACAATTGGTTTTAAAATCGAACGTGATGAACTTAATTCTGGCGTAACATATAAGTTAGGTGTTGAACTGGGATCACTTCCATTAGCATTTCATAAAGCAATTGAAGATACTGTATTTCAAACGTTAAAACAAGGTTTATACGGATGGGAAGTTACGGACATTATCGTCACGTTAACACATACAGGTTATGCTAGTCCTGTTACAACAGCGAGTGACTTTAGGAACTTAACACCACTCGTTTTAATGGATGCTTTAATTCAAGCTGAAACATATGTATATGAACCAGTAAACGAGTTTGAATTGAATGTACCGGAGTACGCAATTAGTACCGCGATGTATAAATTAGCTGCTATTCCAGCAACTTTTAGCGAGCCTAAATTATACAATGATTCTTACCAGTTAACAGGCTCATTACCTGTTGCGAAAACAGAGAATTTTAAGCGAATACTCCATTCATTTACAGAAGGAGACGGTATATTTACAGTGAATCCCACTGGTTACACAAAACTGAAGGCTCCCTTTCCTACTCGAAAACGTGTCGATTATAATCCGCTGAATCGTAAGGATTATTTACTTCATGTTTTGAGGGCTTATTAAGTAAAAAAGAGGTGCAAATTGCACCTCTTTTTGCATGTATTGATAGGTTAGTTTGTCCTAATTGTAAAGTCATAATAAAGTTATTTAATTCTGATTTAAAAATATAAGAGCCTGGCTACAAATCACATTGTAGTAAGGCTCTTTAAAGTTGTTTAATTTCTAAGCATTTAAATGTGCTTGTAGACAAAAATTAATAATAAAGTTGTTTAAATCTTGTTCAACTAAAGCACCCGTTAGTTCAATTAGAAAAAATTATCTATTATTATTAAAGTGGCCCACCTTCAAAACCAATAGGCCATCCATCGACTTTAAATTTTACTTTATACTGAAACTCAAAGTGACCATCATAAATAAAAGCTAAACTAAACCCAGAAAATATATAATCGTCAAAATTAACCATCTTTCCAAAACATATTGTGGATAGATAGTAGTTCTTCATTTCTTGATTTGGGAAGAATTTCTGTAAATATTTTAATGCACAGCTTATATGTAGATGGAGTTCATCGAATGTTTTTTCTGCCATTTCGATAATCTCCACATCGGGATTTTCATTATTCCCCTGAATAACAATATCCACATCTTCCCATTCTCCGATATTAATACTATAAAACCACCGTTTTTGAATGAGATACTTTTCATTTTCGTATACAGGGGGATTAACTAGGTTTAATTTTTTCACCTCATCTTTAGTTAACGGTTTATCAAGAATAAGCTTTTTATGCAAAATTTCTTTGATATTAGAGACAATATATTTAGATTTATTTAATTCTAAAGAGTCCATTTTCCACCTCATAAATTATAAAATAAAGTAAATTTCCTCTTAATTATATCATCCTTATTTAACTATCCTGCACCGTTAGTTCAATAAGAATTAAACAACTATATTATTTTTCAAAGGACTTTATTGTAAATTAAACAACTTTATTATCTCTTAACACTAATAACTTCTTTAAGTTTTTCTATTATATTTGCTATCGCCTCAATTGAATTCTCTGTTTCATATTCCCCAACATTTACAGAATGATTTGCATTTTTAACAACATCGATCGTTAGATTCGTTTTATTCAACTGATCAATTTGATCTGCATTATATTGGTGATCTTTATCTCCAATTACTAATATCCCTTCATGATGACTATGTAAAATCGCCTCAAAAATAGAATCAAAAGTTAGTAAAGGTGTAAGTAGTATCATTTTTGACTGTAAAAACTCTTCTCTCTTCATTAAATCATTTGCAATCGGAATTGTTCCAAGTGACTTCCCTAAAAACATAGTATCGTTATATTGCTTACCCTTTAATACTTCCTTCATTATAGGATTAATATCATCCATCATTACTTTCGTTATTTCTTCCATTGATTTATTCATTACTTGTTCGTCATAAGAATAATGAATATGTACTACATCTATTTTATGTTCAAGCATTAACATCGTCGCATAATAAAATAACGGTTTATCGTAATTATATCCTGAACCTGAGAACATAAAGCATATCTTATTTGAATCTTTTTCAATATGTGTATATGGAATTACTTTTCCTTCTATATGAATCTCTTTTTTTGTCCCCTTCACCCTTATCCCCTCCTAATACATTTACTTTTGTAAAACGATATGTGCTGTATGAACTGATACATCCTTTACTTTCTCTTTTATAAACGCTGGCTGTAAGTTATATGTATCTAACTCTTCTACCGGCACCCACTTAAAGAAATATGTTCTACCTTCTTCTTCCAAAATATATTCCTCTGCCCCATTTGCAGGTAACTCATGAAGCTCTACTTCATAATAAAAACTAATTTCATGAAATTTCCTCTCAGAAAGTGTAAAGAAATTTTCTACTGACCATATTAATCTATTTATCTCGATAGGAACTGCTAACTCTTCAGCAAGCTCTCGTTTTAACGCATCTTCACTATTTTCTAGCATTTTCACTCTTCCGCCTGGTACGTACCAAAAATCTTCACCGTCACCTTGTAGAATAAGAATTTTATTATCATGTTTACAAATTGCTCCGACTCGGTAATTAAAACATGTTTCCTCTACTTTAAATGTAAGATCCCCCCCTCATTCCCCCTATACTTTATTTAAAAATCACTATAAAACTATTATGTATGTGATGTACAAATAAGATTACTCAATTTTTCTATTCCATTCAATAATTTTTTAACTTTCCAAAAACAATACGCATCATTTGTCATCACAAGTATAAATACATATGTCACAATCATTGCACACACTAGAGCAGCATTATGGGGGACGAATGGAAACATTGCCAATGCACAAAACTGAAAAATCAAATAATTTATAAGAAATCATTATAAAAGATAAAGTAAAACTTCAATAAATGGAGTTTTTTTCTTTACCCTGTTGTTTTTAAATATTGTTAAGACATTATAAAAAAACGCAAGGTCAACTTATGTGCTAATTAATTCTTTTTCTAGAAAAAGCGTCTTTTATTGCACTTGTTAATACATTTAGGAATAATAAAATAGCCATAACTAGCGTTAATACGTTAAATTGCTTTGTTTTATAAGGAGCGAACCATTCCGTAAAGAACTCTGAATTAACGAGACGCTCCCCAACTCCTCCTTCCTTGAAATTCGGTATCCACGAAGTCATATCAAGGATGATAAAAATTAGTTGCATAACGAAAAATGCTCCAAGAGTTTTCAGCCAATTTCGTATTCGAATAGGACGCCCTTTTTTTGATGTCATTTAAATGATCCTCCTTTTAGAACTTGCTATTAAAGAGCCTTGTTCTGATAGATACGAATAGATAATATCCATGAAACCCCATAGCACCCCACTGCTATGACAGCAAATATAAGAAATAATTTCAAATTTGAAATCTCTTTTAAAAAGGTCAGTACGCCATTAGCATATTTATTTAATAAATATGGAGTATTTCGCATTAAATATATAACTCCAATAGATAAAAATATAAAAACTGGTACAAGTGTTTTCACTTTAAATGTAACAAAAAATGGGATGTAAAATGCAGTAATCAGCATGACTGCCAAGAAGCCTAGGATGTAACTTTCTAAGGAAAGTTGAAATTCCATGCTGTCTAAAATGAAATATTTTCCAACCAAACAAAATGGGATGATTACTATTGTAAAAAATAAGGTTCCAACGTATTTTGAACTTATAATTTCCTTCCTAGTATATGGTAATGAGTTTACTAAAATATTAGCATTATCTTTATCATCAGATTGATATGTGTTAATTACAAAAACGGCACTACAAATGATTATGACATATGCTACATCCATGCCGGCCCACAAATAGGTAACTAGAAATAAGAGATAAGCAGGTAAAAAGTTTTTTTGTAAAATCAAATCCTTTTTAATTAAATTAAGCATCTTGACTCCCCCTTTTTCATGAAATACATAATATCCTCTAAACTTGGTTTTTCAATCACCACTTCTTTATTAAATAAAGTTTCGATAGAATTTACATTTTCAATCAATCCCTCGAAACCTGTATTTGCCTTACATACAGATATAAATTCACGTTCAGTATCAAAATCTAACATATCTAGTGGTCCTTTGACCAAAATATAATCTTCTGCAATGGCATAAATATCTTTTGTAAAAATATGCTTCCCATTTTGAATAAATGTAATATAATCGGCAATGCGGTCTAAATCCGTTGTAATATGAGATGAAAAAAAGATTGTTTTCTCACCATCCTGCATAATATTTTGTAAAACATCCAATAATTCTCTTCTAAATACCGGATCGAGTCCGGAAGTAGGCTCATCCATAATAATTAGTTCAGCATGATGTGAAAGGGCAATTGCAAGAGAGGCCTTCATTTTCATTCCTTTGGAGAATGTTTTCATTTTTTTATTTAATGGTAATTCGAACAGATCTTTATAATATGTAAATTGGTTAAAATCCCATTTTTTATAAGCAGGCGCAATAATTTTAGTAATTTCCTTTAATGTGAGTTCATCATAAAACACATTATCATCATAAACGAAACCAATTCTTTCTTTAATTCGCTTCGCATCAGTCGAATAGTTCATGCCAAATAAGAAGACATTTCCACTATCCGGGTTCATTAGATTCATAATCATTTTAATCGTTGTAGATTTACCTGATCCATTTCCCCCAATAAAACCCGTAACAAATCCTTTTTTTACTTCCATCGAAAAATTTTTAATTTGAAATCCTTTAAAAGATTTACTGACATTTTGAAGTTCTATTACGTTTTCCAAGAGTTTTCCTCCTCGTATAAAATTGTAAGCATTTCTTTTAGATCATTTAAAGAAACATCCATTTGTTTAGCATTTTGAATCGCTTCACACAACTTTTCTTCAACTGTCTTTAATTTTTTTTCTTTCATAGTTTCAATGTTTTGTTCTGCTACAAAGGACCCCCTTCCGACAATTGAATAAATAAAACCGTCTTTTTCCAGTTCTTCATATGCTCTTTTCGTTGTAATAATACTTACTCTTAAATCTTTTGCTAACTGACGCATTGAAGGAAGAGCATCTCCTTGCTTTAAATCACCTAGTAAAATAAGTTTTTTTATTTGGACACCAATTTGTTCATAAATAGGTTCCTTTGAAGTGTTCGTAATAACGATTTGCATGCAAATACCTCTTTTTAAAAATATTGTATATATACTTTATATACAATATATACTATCGCACATTGTAAATCAACAGAAAATTCCCAAAATACAGTCGCAAGCACAATCTAATAATAAATGTAATTCATACTACTTATTTATACGGGTCTTCCTCGTATTTGCTCGATTTTGAGGTGGAGGTCTTACTACTATCTAATGCGGTATAAAGACTACGTTGTGTTTTACGGAGAAATTGGCTCAGCTGGTAATGTGAAAGAAAAAGAGTTTGAAACAGAAGAACAATCTGAGAAAGTTGATATCAAGTTAGACTGGAATGAAGATGACGAAGAAGGATAAAAAAGATGTTTCCTAAGTTATGGGACATGTATGGGGAAGAATCGATAGTTTGATAGATTTGTTAATTGCCAAAAACGCCTTGTTTCTTTCGTAACAAGGCGTTTTTCATGATACTATGTTTAAATTGTTATCTTCCCACTTTCCCACCACTTCATAAACGTTTCTAACGAAGGAGCAACCCAAGTTCTACTATCATTTTCATGATTCCATACATATATATCATCTCTTTGCACGATTCCGTTCAAAATGGAATAACCAAACAAATCACCATTTCCGCCATCAGCAAAAAATAATAAACAGTCAAAAGGCATATATAAATCCTTGAAATCAACTATATTTCTCATATTCATATTTTCTCTTTTTATTTTCGAGGCAGACCAAACAAAGTCCCCGTATTGACCTGCTATACCGTTTGTTTCTTGTAATAGCTGTGATAAGTCATTCGGTAATTCCACAAGTAAACACTTTTGTATTTCAATAAGCTCTTCCTTCATAGCGGGATTTTTTAAGCTTAAGTTTGATGAAATACTATGAATGGTTTCTTTCCACATAACCTTTTCTCCTCCTTATGTGCAATCAACTATATTCAAAGAGCTCCTCTAAATTTATTGATACCATTTTTCTAACAATTCCTTCTCCCTTTCGCCTGAAATCCCTGCTTTTAATTCCCATTCCTCCATACTCTTCATCCACTCATACACATCCGTCACAGTATCTTCTAATCTGCTAAAAGTAAGTCCCGCTTTAACAGCATTCTCGACACTAATAGAAAACCCACCTTTCCACGGCTTCGTCTCACCTTCTAATGAAAATGTTTCTGGAAGCCATAAAGGCATTTCTGTCCAAGGCTGCACCTTATGTTCATTCAAAAACGATTCATTTGCCCAAACCAATGCAGCCTCACTATTCGTAATCTTTTTACAAGTATTTAATAGCTCTTCCATCGTCAATTCATAACTTGGACCTGTAACATTGAATGTACCTGCTTTATTGTTTTCTGCCATGTTTAGTCCCCAGTTTGCGACGTCTTTTATATCAACTATCTGCACTGGACGGTCTTTTCTTCCTGGAACTAATACTTCTCCTCCTTTTGCTACACGACCAATCCAGTATGGAAGCCGATCTGTATAATCAAACATTCCCGAAAGAAGTCCTGCTCTTACGTGTAAAACACGCCCCGGCCAATACTTCTCTGCTTCTTTTTCACACAATACTTTCAGCGCACCGTAATACTCATAAGGAGAAACTTCACCATTCTCCACAGCCTTTATTTGATCACCCGTAGGTTCGGGTTGTAATATATAATCTTCTTTTATATGATGCGGAATCCAATCTTTATATACGGAAAGACTTGAAATGAATATATAATGCTTTATATTATCCCGTAAGACTTCTCCAACATTTCTAATGTGAAGTGGAGAAAATCCACACGTGTCGACTACCGCATCCCATTTTCTATTTATTAAACTTGAAACATCATCATTTCTGTCACCGATTAACTGCTCTACTTCAGGAAAAATTTCTTTATTCGTTCCGCGATTAAATAATGTAACTTCATGCCCTCTTTTTAATGCCTCTTCTACAAAAGCTCTTCCTAAAAATCGTGTACCACCTAAAATTAGAATCTTCATAGTTCTCCCCCATTCGTGATTGAAAATCCTTTCTTTTGTTAAACGATTTTTTGCTCTTAAAAGTTACGGGTGGATGCAGATTTTCACTATAATCTTAGTTCTATAAAATAAAAAGAAACCATTTTGAAAAGTTAATCATCACGGTTTCTAAAATAATAAGTAATTATTAGCGCTCATTCTTTACCTTTACACAATCTCCCCATCAACTAACTCAATAATTCTATTACACTTATTCGCTACCTCAATATCATGCGTTACAATAATAATCGTTCGTCCTTCTTCATTCAGTTGTAATAGTAAATCCATAATTTCTTCTCCTGTTTTTCTATCTAAATTCCCTGTCGGTTCATCAGCCAAAATTATTTCTGGTTCGCCTACTAATGCTCTAGCAATTGCGACTCGCTGCTGTTGTCCACCTGAAAGCTCGTCCGTTTTTTTATGCATATGTTCTTTTAAACCTACTTTTTCTAAATAGAACTTTGCCTTAGTTTCTCTTTCTCGTTGCTTTAGCTTTCTATATGTGAGTGGTAGTGCTACATTATCTAGTACAGTATGTTCTTTTAACAATGCAAAATATTGAAATATAAATCCAATCATTTCATTTCTTGTTTTATGAACTTTATTTGCTCTAATTTCAGTTAATGTTTTTTCATTTAACGTATATTCACCCTCATTTGGCAAATCAATTAACCCTATAACATTTAATAGCGTACTTTTCCCCGAGCCAGATCGACCCATTATCGCTATAATTTCGCCCTTATTTATCGTTAAGTTTATACCGTTTAACGCGAACGTGCTATGGTTCTTGTTACTATACACCTTCTTAATGTCTTTCAATTCAATTAAACTCATTATTCCATCCCACCTATTAATGTTTTCGGCTCGAGTTTTCTAATAAATAAGAAGACAATTACATTTGAGACAATGATAATCAATAATAAGAAAAGAAATACTAAAAGCAATATAGGCATATCCAATTTAAAGTCTAATACCGTTGCTTCCTTTAAATCTTTCGACATTTGTAATAGAACCCCATACCTCCATGAAAAGTAAGCTATTGACATTCCTAAGCCAGTTATTGCTACAATAATGTTCTCTAAAACAATTTGAATAAACATACCAAATTTACTTTCGCCAAAAGCTATTTTTATACCAAATTCCCGCTTTCTCATCAAGATAGAAACAATGGTCGTTACTACAATTCCGACGATCGAAAATACAATGAACAAGATTCCTACTATAAGTTGAGGTATTTCAGAATAGCCGTTAAGAGTAACATCTTCATTTATTTCATCACCTAAACTTTTTAAATGAAACGTACCGCCGTTTCCTTTAAGTTGAATTTCTTCTTCTAGTTTCTTTACATCTGCACCTTTTTGTAAATATAAAACTGTACTTTGATGTAGTCTTAAAAACATTGCTTCATATTTTTCAAATCTATCAAATGACATAGGCATTATCATTGCGTAATCCAACTTCAAATATGTGTTCGTCGTATTATTATTTACAATAAATTTATTTTCTGGCAAAAAACCTGTAATTGTATATTGATTATTAATTGTATCCCCAACTTGAAAATATTTCTTAAAGTAAGAACCCATTAAAACTTTTGTTTTTTCTTCACTATTTTTTTGAAAGTCATCATGCGAGAAACTTTCTTCAGGTTTTAAAGGTAAATGTAACATTTTATAGTAATTTTCATCTACAAAAATTGTTTTAATAGTAGGTCTTTCATCGTGAAACGTTTTATGTTTCAAATCAGTAATCATACTGTTTTGAAATGGTCTATTACTTGACTCTATTTCAATAACTCGCTCCTCGTATGTACCATACGAAATCACATCTTTATTTTGATGAATTGTATTATAAACCGCTTGAATTTTCTCTTTATTAAATTGATTGCTTTGTAATCTATCTGTCGTCATTTCAAAAGTAACTAAATATGTTTTATCCACATTTAATACCGAGCTGGATTTATCGTTTAGATAGTGTAAATTATAAAATACATTAATTGAACTCGTTATAGTTGCTAATCCAAATGTAATCTGTATTAGAAGAAGTACGGAAAATAGAAATCTCTTTTTTAATGCTAGGAACGCACTTTTTATTCTCATCATTTTTACTCCTTTAATGCTTTAGCAGGTTCACTTTTAAGCACATATACAAATGGTATTACAGAGAGGATGAAAGCTATAGTAAATGAAAGAAATACACACATTACAATATGAGTAGACTGTAAACTAATATTATAACTTGTAAACTCTATAATATTTTCACTCAAAATGCTAAAAATCCATTGTATGCATATTGCACAGACTGATGCAGTGATTGCACATAAAAATAATTGACTAAATATAAAAATAAAAAGATTTACATTACTTGCTCCCAAAGCTTTCCTTAACGACAAACTTTTTTTCTTCGTATAAATCCAATAATAACTTACTATTATACTGGTAATTAAAGCTATACATAAAAGCCTATATGGAAAACTGAGTAACTCTTCTACGGCTTCACTTGATTTTTTTTCCTTCTCATAGTTCTCTTTTTCACTAATCACTTTGGCATTTATATCTTTATTGTTCTGTTTCATATGCTGTATGAAAGTTTCTATTTCCTTGATAGGATTTTCGTTAGAGCGAACAATCATTTGGAATGTATTATCTTTTTGTATCATCTGTTTCACTTCATCTGGCATGTCATTTAGAGAGACGTAAATTTTAATATTATACTCATATCCAGTATTTTCTCCAGCTACGCCTTTAACTGTATATTCCTTATTAAATAATTTTATTGTTTCCATATCCTTATAAATTTTCTTCCCCACTATTACACTATTTTTTTCATCTTGTCCCATCTGAGAACCTTTTAGCAAAGGTGGAGACCAATTTTTATTAAGGAGACCATTCATTATTACGTGGCCGATATCCGGAATAGTAATACGAATATCATTTGTAATAACACTAGCATTTTTAAAATCAGTCTCTACTAACGTCTGAAATTGTTCGAAATTGATTTCCCCCATATTAGTAAGTTGAACAGAATAGTAATAATTAAAATAACCATTTTTACTATCATAAAATTTCTCATCATAATAATCTCGCGTCGACATTGCGATCAGGATTGACCATATTGTCAATACAAATCCAATAAATAACATAATGAATATTGTTTTATTCACCACTATTTCTTTTAATACTAGATTCATATATCCTCCTCATTTTAAAAACCGTGAAAAAGGTATTTATCCTTTTTCACGGTTTTTGTTGATATTTATTTAATTACCATTTCCTTAGAAGTGTACGCACTATCCCCTACCATTATCCATTCATGACCCGAATAACCCCTGGTCACCGGTCCTTTGGATGCAATGCTAACGTTTATACGATCTGAAATTTTAGCATCATACAATGCTAACTCTTTAGAAGTCCCATCATCAAAGCTAGCTCTTACAGTCATCTTGTAAAAATGAGGTTCGTTCTTTTTCGCAGTATAGGCAGTTGCCTTAGCTTTTGCTCCGCTTCCTGTCCACGTTGCATTATTATCCCAACTAATCGAAGCAAATGAAACGGAAGAAACCATACCTAATAAAGAAGCAGTTAGTCCTGTAACAGCTAAAGTTTTTTGAAGTAAGCTTTTCATATATCCTTAATCTCCCTTTTTAAAATATTCACTTAAATATTTAAGTATTTTTAGGCCTTGTCCTTATTATACATAAAGAAAATAACCGTACACCGATAAAACCTAATATTTACATTTATTAACACAACTCTTATATTCCCCTGAACTTTCCGTCATAAAACAAAAAGATGTTATGAAACTCCCATTTACACCATCTTTTTACTAAAATTATTTATTTGACCGTATATAAGGAAGAATATATTTCACAATAAATTCCCATCTATCCCCTGCATTCGGTGTAATTTCAGACGCAATCACCACTACCAATTCCTTCTCTGGAATACAACAAATCACATTCCCACCATCACCCATTGCACAGTATGAAAAGATTCCATCTTCTTCTCGTAACCACCATAAGTAACCATATTGATTTTGGTTCATTGTTGTTGATTCTTTTACCCATGATTTTGAAAGAATTTGTTCTCCATTATAAATACCTTCATGCAAATACAGCTGTCCAAACTTAGCCATATCTCTAGCTGTTAACGTAAGTCCCCAGCCGCCTGTTGAAATACCATTTGGATCGTGAACCCATCCTTTCACATCTTTTCCGAATAGGTCATCGAATCCAAATGCTTTCATATTGTAGTTTGGAATTTCTCTCATGCCGAGTGGTCGAAATAAATACTCATTCGCAAAGTCCCGGGCACTTTTTCCTGTTACGCTCGTTATGATTGCTGATAGTACATGCGCTCCTGCAGATGAGTATTTAAAAGCCCCAATTTCTCCGCCTTGTCCAATTCTATTTAACGTATATTCTATCCAATCCTTTTGTGTGCATAATTCTTCTAGCGGTTCCTGCCAATCTGCATAAGGGTATGGAGCTGTCATAGTAAGTAGATGCCGCACTGTTATTTCAGATGAATTACAATTATAGTCTGGGAAAATTTCTATTACTTTTTGACCCACACTTTTTATATAGCCCTTATCTATACATATCCCAATTAACGCAGAGATTATCGTTTTTGTAACTGACGCTATATGAAATGCATCATCTGGACCGTGATCATTATAATAGTTTTCAAAAATAACATTACCTTTTTGTACTACTATCATCCCATTAATATTTTTGTATTCTTCTTTTATAATTAGATCTAACTTTTCAGCTGTTTTCATTATTCATTCCCCTTTAACCCATGATTAAAAAGGTTCGATAGGTACATATATATCAACTATATGTTTATTTTCCGGATGCTGCTTTGGATCATTATTATACATTTCAAAAGGATACGAATCTCTCGGTTTATATCCGCTATTTGGAAGCCACTCACCATATAAGAATTCCCATGCTCCTTTATATTCATCTTGGAATATTTCAAAATGACCTACCGCATACTTTCCAGAAGGTATTACCATGATTCCAATGTCGCTCGTTTCAACTGCGGACTCATTCGGAATTGTTATACATAAACTAGTTCTTAAATGATTGTCCTCAGTAAATTCATGATGATCGTGGTAAATGGTTAATACTTTCGTATCCTCAAATACATGATAGTTTTCCTCCGCTACGTAATGAAATAATTTCTCTATCATTTTTGGAAAAGCTATCGTTAACTCTTCATATGTACCGATATGTCTTATGTATGCGACGTGTATATCGTCCGCTGATGCAGTTTCAACATTTCCTCGAACCTTCTTACACTCATTGTATTGAGAAATTCCGCTTACGTCTTTGCAATTCTTGCTATTGTCGTTTCGATATTGAGATGGACTTATTCCGTAATAATTTTTAAATGTTCGGGAGAAAACTGCTGAATCTGTGAATCCGAAGTGATACGCAATATGTGTAATCGTCATATCTGTGCGATATGTAAGTAAATGTGTTGCCCTTTCTAATTTCAATCGGTTTACATACCGTGATAATGGCTCGTCTACTATCCCCTTAAAAATCCGATGAAAATGAAACTTTGAAAATCCTGCTACATCTGCTAACTCTTCAATTGAAAGTGGATTATCTATGTTTGATTCTATATAATCTTGCACTTTATAAATGCGTCGTAAGTACTCATTTCTACTTCGTTTACTCTCCATACTTTTATCTCCTCACAACAAAAAGGCTAACGTTAAGCTAGCCTACTTTTACACATTTTTCAAAAACAAAACTCTACTACCGCCGTTCCCATCATAATTTGTATGTACCGATACACCCTCTATCTCATCATCCCCGGCATCAATTCGAAAACCGATTTCTTGATGAAACTGTATCGACTTTTTATTAGTTGGTGACGTAATTGCTTTTACAACTTTACGGTTATTTGCACGAGCAACATCAAAGAAATAAGAATACAATGTCGATGCTATTCCTCTTCTTCTATACTTCGGATTTACACCGATAAAATGAACGTATGCTTCATCTTTATATGTTTGTGAAAAAAATCCACATAAGAAACCTAACGTTTCGCCATCTTCTTCAATGATAAAACTCGTTTCTTGAAAATGAACGAAGAACAGTTTTGGCAACATATCAGCCATATCTCTTCCGCCCCACCAATCATTTAAAACAGCATGAATCTTTACATAATCTTCCCCTTGGATGTTTCTTACTCGCATATATTTCTCCCTCTCACTCACTTCATTTTTTCGTAAATTTTAATGACTGTTTCTACTAAAAGGATGAATACCCAAATCCCACAAAATACAAGAACAGACTGAAATATAGAACCTAACATAACAATACTTATTAGACCTAATTCTGGGCCTGAAATGGAGATTTCATCAAATCCTATATTATGTATAAATGGACCGGTTGAAAAAGCCATAAAAATAGATGCTATTAAATAAATCACACTCATTATTTTTAATATTTTTATAGAAAGATACGAACTTTCTTTTTCTTCCACTTGTGATAATTCGATTTCTCCGCTCGCAATTCCTTTTTGTAAACAGTCTTCACATAGAAATTCTTCCTTAATTTTTTTACCACCATGTATTGTACCCGTTATTTCTTTACATCTTGAACATTTTCGATTTATCATGTTGTTACCACTCCAATCTATTAAGATTATACTTATATCATTCTTCATTTACCTTAATATCCCTTTTATGTATTTTATAGAGAAAGGTTGTGTTTTATGATTTCGAAACTCACATTTGGCTCGAAAAAATCTACTGTTCATTATGTATTAAGGCCTAGTTGTTATGCGATTATTTTCTATTCCTCTTCTTCAATGATTGCTGTTATCCAAAAAGGTGACCGTTACTTTTTACCTGGTGGCGGTATCGAAGGTAATGAAACTAAAGAAGAATGTGTGCACCGTGAACTACTAGAGGAATTAGGATGGGCAATTGAAATTGATCAGTATATCGGTAATGCCGCACGATATTTTTATGCTGAAAAGGAAGATACATATTACTTAAACGATGGGTTCTTTTATATCGCGAACATGGTGCAAAAACAAACTGAAAATTGTGAGGAGGATCATGTTTTACGATGGATGTCTCCTTTACTTGCTGTCGAGCTTCTCCTTCACGATCATCAAAAATGGGCTGTTGAACAAGCACTTTTATTACGAAAACAAAAAGGATCTCCTTCTATATGAAAGAGATCCTTTTTACTACTAACTTACTTTTTTCAAATTGAGAGCAGGCTTTTTCATTCCGCCTTTTTTTACAACATATAAACCGATAAATATAATCAGCCCGCCAACGAGTTGCATCATATTAATTTGCTCTCCAATTGTTACAGCTGCAAAGATAACTGCGAACAATGGTACGAGATACATATAAACCATTACTTTCGTTGAGCCGATTTGACTAATACCGACATACCACATTGCTAGCCCGAAGATGGTCGCAAAGATGATTGAATATGCAAGCGATCCCCAGCTTGGCGTATCTACTGGCCACGTTAAAGTATTTACGTTGAATAAACAGTATATAACTAGCGGTACAATTCCAATTAAAGTAGACCATGATGTGACTCTCATTGCGGAGTATTTTGTAATAAGAGGTTGCGCTAAAATTGGATACCACCCCCACGCAATCGCTGCGACTAATCCAATTACATTTCCAAGCCACGCATATTCATAAGTAGCTCCTCCTGTATGTCCTGTTAATAAAACGAATGCTGCACCAATAAACGCTACTATTGAACCAATTTGTACTTTCATCGAAAAACGTTCTTGTTTGTGTAATACTGCTAATATCCCTGTAAAAATAGGTGACATCGCAATTAATAATGAGGCGTTCGTTGCTGAAGTATATTTCACAGATAGCATAAACATCGTTTGATACATCGCCGTACCAACGATACCGACTGCTACTAATCGTAACCAATCTTTTCTTTCAATACGTAATGAGCGTTCCATCATAAATGTAATAAGTAATAATACCGGTGATGCTACTAAAAATCGTAAACTATTAAATTGAATGGATGACATATATGCCACGCCATACTTTCCTATTGTATAATTTGCTCCCCATACTAATGCAACTGATACTAGGAGCCATTCCATTTGCCATCTTTTCATCCGAATCTCCCCTTCCATATTTAGCATAGTAAAATTGGCTGGATATAACACCGTCCAATTGGCTGTTTTTTTACCCAGCCAATTTGTTATACTAAATATATACAAGAGATGCGGAGGTGTTTGTATGGAATGGAAGCTAGATAACGACAGTAAAATCCCAATTTATCAGCAAGTTGTTGACTTTATTGAAAAACGTATTACATACGGAGAACTTCCACCTGGTAGCTTCCTCCCTTCTGAACGGAAATTAGCTACGCAGTTAAATGTAAACCGTAGTACAGTAACGACTGCTTATAATGAACTACGCGCTATGGGAATTGTAGAAAGTACGACTGGTAAAGGTACACGTGTAAGTACACATATGTGGGGCGTTTCTCCAACATTAACACCGAACTGGAGAAATTTCGTAGAAGGTGGTACTTTCTTACCAAACTTACCGTTACTTCGCCATATTCGGGCAGAAGTACAACAAAATGAAAATATTATTGATTTTGCAAATGGAGAGCTCGGTTGTAACCTCTATCCTCATGATCAACTACAAACAATTTTACGAGAACAACCGTTAACGCATTCATTAAGTTACGATCATCCGCAAGGGTATCTCCCGCTAAGGCAAGCGGTCGTAAAATATATGAAGGAATATTTAAAAGTTGAAGCGACTGAACAATCCATCATGATTACATCCGGCGCACAGCAAGCACTTCACCTTATCGTTCAATGCTTATTAAATCCAGGTGATGCGGTCGCTTTCGAAAGTCCTTCACACTGTTATTCCTTACCGTTATTCCAATCAGCAGGTATTCGTATTTTCCCGTTACCTGTCGATGAACATGGCATTAATCCCGACGATGTGCACGAATTATATAGAAAGCATCGTATTAAAATGATCTTTTTAAATCCAAACTTCCAAAATCCTACGGGTACCATGCTTCATCCAAACCGTAGAAAAAAACTGTTATCACTTTGCGCAGATTTACGAATTGCGATTGTGGAAGATGATCCGTCCAGTTTACTTACGTTAGAAAAGAAACAACCTTGCCCTACTTTAAAATCAATTGATGAAAATGGGACAGTCATTTATGTACATTCCTTATCAAAAATGATTGCACCAGGTTTACGAGTTGGCTGGCTTGTCGCTCCTCAGTCTGTAGTAGAAAGGTTATCCGACGCAAGGCACCAAATGGAATTAGGTATGAGCATTTTCCCGCAGTGGCTTATGCAACAATTTTTCGAAACAGTACCCTTTCAGTCTCATATCGTACCGTTACGAAAACAACTAGCAGAAAAAAGAGACGTTATCGTTCGCGCCTTAAATGAGCAACTTCACGATAAAATCTCTTTTTCAAACCCGACCGGCGGTATATACATATGGGGAAAATTAAAAGAACCGATAAACGAAAAACAACTTATTATGCAAAGTTTAAAACAAGAAATTGCATTTATGCCAGGTAGTATTTTCGGCGCGAAAGATGGTTATATTCGTTTATCTTATGGAAAAGTGAATATTGATCAAATTGAGGAAGGTATTTCTCGCTTACGTGAGGCTATTTTAGTTTGTAGTAAATGACTTTACATAAAGCTTTATCGTTTGACAAAAGAAAAATCTACCATTATTATCAACACGAACCTATTTATAGGAGTGATAAAGATGAAAATTTACGTTGATGCAGATGCTTGTCCTGTAAAAGATGTAATTATTTTTGAAGCTACGAATGCAGAAATCCCTGTAACCCTCGTTACTAGCTTTTCTCATTATTCTAATGCTCAGCAGCCTAAAGGTGTGGAAACAATTTATGTTGATTCCGGAGCAGATGCTGCAGATTACCGCATTATGCAGTTAGCAAAAAAAGAAGATTTAATCGTAACACAAGATTACGGTCTTGCTTCGCTCGCTCTAGCAAAAGGCTGTATCGTACTACATCATAAAGGCTATAAGTATACGAATGATAACATTGAACAATTATTACAAACACGATATTTAAGTGCAATGGTTCGAAAAAGCGGTAAGCGTACAAAGGGACCGAAACCATTTACAGCAGAAGATAAAGATAAATTTAGAGCGCTCTTTAAAAGTATGATTGCACTTCAGAAATAAACCTTCTATTTGTAGAGGAAGAAAAGAAGAGAATATCAAAATGAACATTCTCTTCTTGGGGTTTACCCGTTTAAAATGAAGGTAAATTATCTAAATTATTTTCTTTTATTCCATCCGGTTCACTACGTATAATATCTCTACCATACTTATGAAATACGTCCACATGAGCTAACTTCCCTGATTTTGCTTCACTAAGAGCAGTCATATAATCTAACTCTCTTCCGCTACTTGTTTTAAACGCTATTAAATCCCCATCATCATTTTTACGAACGGCAACTATTTGTTCTGCACCTGTATTAACTTCATGGTCAACTTCAAATTGAGCTTGCTCTTCTCCTTGATGTAAGTAATCATTATAAACTTTTTCAAAGTCTTTATTGTCCATAACATTCACCTCCAGCATATTTTATTAGTATGGTTGGGAGATGGTGGATTTATGTACCTTTTTACTAACTTAACAAGACTTTACTACTCCAAATAAAGAATACAGATCATTCTTTGTAACCTAATACAAATCTATTTATAGTTCCTTATCTTCTTAATTTAAGGTAAATTTAAGTGTTAATATTTTCCTGACAACTTTATAATTTAATATATCGAAACGAAATTTGAAATGGAGAATGGTTAAGATGAATATAGATATTAATCGTTTAACTGATATTTGTATAGAGTTTCAGCAATCTAGATTTTATGTTACTAGAATTCCTAAAGATTTCTTATCAATTGCCCAAAAGCGTTTTTCTATCCCAACGGAAGATCAAATTATTGCTTTTTTAAGTTGTAATTTATTCGGATCAGGAAAGTATGGTGTTTACTTTACGAGTTCGGGTTTATACTGGAAAAATTGGTTATTAGGTCAAGGAAATTTGAAATGGGAACAATTAAATGAAGTACAACAAATTGAAATTGATAAAGATGGTTTCTTATCTTTTGATGCACAAAAAAGTTTCAATATTAACGGAAGTGATTATCCTCCACTGTTATTTAAAGAATTACTTATAGCTCTTACGAATTCATTCCAAAATTCAAAACAACATGATATACATCCAGTTATAAAAATTAATGAAATAAAATCAATTTGCTCTTTATTTGAAACGCACAATGAATTATTAGAGCCTGATAACGGATTATTTGTAGACACTCATATTTCAGACAAAAAGTTAAAAGCAATTGAGGCACGGTTTATCGTTCCAAAAGAAGAACAGATCATCGCTTTTTTAGATACATCTGTTCTTGGGAATATGGGGAAAGGATCTGATGGCGTATTAATTTGTCAATCAGGTATATATTTTAGAGAAACTTTTGTACACGTATATTTCCCATGGCATATCTTTAGAAATATCCCTATTACTTTAACTTCAGATGAATTTGAAATTGGGAAAGGAAATATATTTCATCTTCTACATGCTAGAATGCCTAGTCAAGATATTCTATTATTCATCAAGAATTTAAAACAGTATGTGAATAGTTTATATGAAGAAAATCCAAAATTACATATTTAATATGCTCGTGTGTAGTTAAGTCTAATAATTCAATTCAACTAAAAAACCGATTATTTTTGTAGGGAGCCTACAGGTATAATCGGTTTTTTAATCTTATTCTTTTCTTAAATTCCTCTTTATTAATACCTACGCAAACCCTTCAAAGTCTCCAATATATCATCTGTAAAGACTGTACTACCTTCTGTCTCTAAAACTCTGAAATAAAAACTTCTTAGGAAAGTTCTAATATTTTGTACTAAAATAGCATGCTGCGGATGTCGGATGTCTTCAACAGTTGCTATGCTATGTAGCCAATTGCTCCACTCTTCTTCAGTTAAAAGATTTTGGTTACGTAACGACATAATTGGCGCTACTAATCTTTCATCCTCAAAGTGTACATATACGTAATCACTCAATCGAACCTTCTGACGAACAGCAGCTAGTATTGCATATGAAAACTCACGATTTCGTATTGTACGTGCTAAAGCATCTAGCGCATCAGCCGCATGCGCTGTAGAATGTGCCCATCCTTTTCCTTCTATGTAGCCTCTTACATCTTCTTCTAAATATACATATTCCAGTACTTGTTCTGCCACACTGTACAGTTGCTCTTCAGATAACAACGGTTCTCTCTCATGAACAGATAAAATAAGTGGCGGGATTAATACAGAGAACGCACGTTTAAAAACAGAGTCTGTTCCCTTTTCACCAATTTTATAAAATAAATAATCAGGACTAATTGCTTGTAGCATTAATCCTCGTAATTCTTTTTGTCTAAATACATCATTTGTAATCCATGTGTGAAGCGTACTATAAATTAAATCATCACGTAATTCAGCATCAGGTGATCCGATATAATCTAGCATCCACTGCGCATATGGATATGCATCTACGTCTTCTGGTACAGCATAATTATTATTTTTAATTTGTAGTAGTTCTTCTTTTAGTTCTAGTACTTCATTCATTATATTCCCTGTCCCCTTTTTACTTTATTAACATATTTCCGCCTTATTCCCTTTAATTTTTTTCATAAAATCAAGTCGATTTTTAGAATCGTTTTAGTACCTATCTTTCTATGAACTTGATTCAATTATATAAAATTTATCATGATAAATAAAAGGAAATACATTAGAGCATCGTAGTCTCTCACTTTGTTTACATGCATTTCATGTAAGTTTAATTTATAAAATAAAGTATGTTTTTTCTTTTATAATCAAACGTACTTACAATCAAAAATTAAATCATTTTAGAACTTGCTTAATAAATTCTGTTTTAGCTTTTGTGTATGCTTCTCTATCTTTGTTAAATCTTTTAGCTAAATCTTGTTTAAGATTTGAATACTCATAAACTAATTGTGGATTTTCTCGTAAGCGGTTACGAAATAAAAGTTGTTGCTTCCATCGCTCAGTTCCTTTAACCATCAAATGCAGGTGCGCTACACGCCTATTATTCTTAACTTTCACAAAGAACCTTCTCCAAGGTCTTTCATCTAATTCTGGGCTTACATAATGCCAATTATACATGGCCAATTCCACTGAAATATGTAGTACTCTATCAAACGAGTCTATTTCAGCCATTAAATCAATGATAGGTTTTGCTGGTAAACCAGGTATGGATGTACTTCCTATATGTATTACTTTGCTTATACCGTGAGGAGCAAGCAGTTCATATAGTTGCTGTTCTTCACATCGGCCTTTATCTTGCCAATCAGGATTTGCATTCACTATCTCTACTGACTCATTCGCCCATACAGGCCAATCGCTCGGATTATCTTTTTTATCCACCAAAAGCATCTCCTTTCATGATTTTTCTATATAACCATATTAAATTCCTATAAATACAACTACCGGATCATCAAAATCACTATTCCGAAAAACAACATCCGCAATCGGTTTACATAATATTATTATGAGAAATAGTTTATGTCACTTTTTGTCGGTAAGTCGATATCCTTTGTCGAATCGTCGATATATCGAAAAAATCGCCGATATATTTTAAGTTATGATAGATATATTTGAAAAATCGTTGATATATTATGATTGGCTTACTTCCCCTTAAATCCTCGATATAAAGCAGTCCGTAACTCTTGTTTGTATTCCTCTATTTCTGGCATATCGAGTTCTTCTGCTAGTCTGATGGCTAATTCAATATCATACGGTACACGTACGAGTTGAATGGAAAAGCTTGCGGCTTCTTTTTCATTGTATGTTCCTTCGAATATTAAATAGGAAGCTTGTGTAATTTCAAGTGGATTGCCTACACTACCTGCATTACATAACGTTTTCCCTTTAAAATTTTGAACGAACGCTTGGTGAACATCACCGTAGCAAACGACATCTGGTTTTCTTTCTCCTTCTATATTCTCTGTGAGCTCACTGTTTTCAAACATACTAACTCGTTCTTCTCTTGAAGCGTGTGGTTGAATTCTTTCATATAAACTTCTCGGTGAAGCGTGGAACATACGGATTAGTTTACCGCTCATATAAAATTCCATTGAAAATGGTAAGCTTCTTAAATAGTCATTTTGTTCTTCCGATAATTGTTTTTGATGCCATTTTAACGCTTCAAATTCAGTCGGTTTTGTAATAAAATCATCCCAGTTCCCCATTACAACTCCATCACATTCTTTACGAATGATTTCAATCACTTCGCTAGAATGAGGACCTTTTCCGACTAAATCTCCAAGACAAATAATGCGCTCAATTCCTCTTACTTTAATATCTTTCAGTACAGAATCTAATGCCGGAATATTACCGTGAATATCTGAAATTACTGCTATTTTATCCATATGAATCCCTCCATTACTTATAGTTTATTATATCCGTATGTTGTGATTGATACCATTTTGGAATATAGGATGAAAAATGATTATGATCTTCTAAAATTCCGTTTAATCTTTCCTTCATATCATCTACTAAATGCGGTGTGCTTCGGTTTGTCCATACGATATCCGCTGGGAATGTCATTGCTGCATATAAGGAGTACAGTTTCCAAAAATGAAGCGATGGTTCACCTCCGCAATATCCGTGAACTTGTCCAACCGCAAATGGTTTACTTATTCTTGTCGTAAAAATCGCTACATTATAAAAATCGTGTATTGGATCGCCAAAATCATATCCACCAAAATCGATAACGATAAACTCCTTATTATGAATCATACTATTCGCTGGATGGAAGTCATCGTGTAAAAATGTGATTGGACGATTTTTCAATAATTGTTTATGCTCCCCTACAAATCTTAATACTGGCTTCAAATCAAGGAAATCTATTTCATAGTTTGCTAACGCTTCTACATATCTTTCATACTTATTCCATCGAACCGTTTCCCATTTATTGCTTGCACTTTCTCTTTCAATTGAGTGAATCCTCTTTAATACTTCTCCTGCTTTTCTTCCTGCATGATACTGTTCTTCCACTGATAGCTTCCCTAAACCTTCTTCACCGTTTACACCGTATATCCATTCAAATACTTGAATACATTTATTTAATTCCTCAAGTTTTATGAAATGAATTAACTTGGGCGTTGGAATATGTAATAACTCTAATTGTTTCATATACGTATATTCTTCTTGTTTACGTTCAAAATGAACAGCATCACATACCTTCACAAAATATGTTACTCTGTTTTCTAATTCAATTTTATATTTCTCTTCATGTGAAAAACCTTTTGAAATAGCTGTACACTTTACAATACGAGGCCATTCTAGTTTTCTCTCTATCTCTCTAAGTATTTCCTTCACAACGCTCACCTCTATCAATATATGTACAAACTACCTAGCACTTCATTCTCTCGTTTACTTTCACCTGTAAACTCCACTGCAAATGGATATTCGCCATGATGCTTCAATCGTTCTAGTACTAGCCCTTCTCCAATTGGTTCACAAAACTGTACATGAACGTCACCAAACGCTACACTTTGACATTCCGCATTCCATTCGTCATTTTTCACGACCGGACTTGCATTTAGCGCCATTACTTCTTTCCATTTTTGTACTGTTTCTCGAACATTTTTCACTGCGTAATGAATTGTATCAAGTTGTTGTACTTTGTTTTTATGTTCAGTGATTGTTCCTATGTTACGTAAATCGTTTCTTCTTTCTTCATCCGTTTCGTTCCACTGTATAAAGAAAGGCAATTTCGGCCCATTCTCTTCTTGCGTTACAAATAACATTTTCCACTCTAAAAGGCGGCCATCTTTTCTCATTCGTTTCCCTTCAAATGGTCCTATCGTATGTAATCCATGTTTATTAAACTTAACTGCTAGTTCTTCAATTGCGTCTGTTCGAATGGCGATTTGTAGCATCCCTTCTCCATCTTGTAATTTCACTACCGTTTCTTGTACTAATGGGTTTTCTGCTTTCTTCGCTTTTTCTTCATGCTGAACTGCTAAAAATTCTATATATGATAAATCAAAATAACATAAACTATTCCAAGTACCCCAAGTAGTATGCTCTCCGCCTACTGCAGTATGAAATCCATGCTCCTGCATTTGTTTTGCCGCTTCCTCCGGTGTACCATGTACTGCGTGTACGAGATGATCAAATCGTAACATGTCTTTCTCCCCTTTCTCTCCATTCTTTTATTGTATATTTTATTTTTCTTTCATTCAATTCAAAAACTTTAAAACCTAGTTGATTTATACGATTAATATGTATTATAATAAAACAAATTTAATTATTGCTGATTGGAAAAACCAAAGGCACTTTTCTCATACGGGAAAAGTGTCTTTTTCATTTATTATTACAGGGGGATTATTTATGCAGAAATTAATTGTCTTTGCTATTATCGGATTTTTCGCTCAATTAATCGATGGAGCGCTTGGAATGGCGTACGGGGTAACATCTACCTCGCTTTTATTAATGTTTGGTATTGCACCAGCCGTTGCATCTGCATCAGTTCATTTAGCTGAAGTTGTTACAACTGCCGCTTCTGGTGCATCACACATCAAATTTGGAAACGTGGATAAATATACCGTTTCCAGGCTTACATTACCAGGAGCAATTGGCGCATTTATTGGGGCATGTTTTTTAAGCAATTTACCTGGTGATGTAATTAAACCGTACATTTCCGTATTTTTATTTACTTTAGGGGTTTATATTTTATTACGATTCCTCATTCAAAAACAAATTGTCACTTCAAATAAACGTATGTCTGCTAAACAGCTTGTTCCGCTTGGCTTATTCGCTGGATTCGTTGATTCAACTGGTGGCGGTGGCTGGGGGCCAATTACAACACCTGTACTTTTGGCAAGAGGAAATGAAGCTAGAAAAGTTATCGGCTCTGTAGATACGAGTGAGTTTCCTGTTTCACTCGCTGCAACAATCGGATTTTTCATTTCACTTGGCTGGGAACAAGTAAGTTGGGTTTGGGTATTTTCTCTCATGCTCGGTGGCATCGTTGCAGCACCAATCGCTGCATGGTTAGTACGCATCGTTCCTTCTCATTTACTTGGCGTATTAGTTGGGGGCCTCATAATCTTTACAAACATTCGTACACTGCTTACTACATTTAAAGTGGATCCAACTATTATTTCACTTTCTTACGTGGCAGTTGGCCTTGTTGTTATTATTTCTATTTTCATTGCTGTTCGTAATCATTCCAAGCGTTCTAACACACCGACAGCTGGATATCCGAATGATCAAAAACAAATGCTACCATAATGATAAAAATACCGCCCGATATACTTCGAGCGGTATTTTTTATTTTTCTATTTTCCAATTGATCATCGTTTCTGTAGTGCCAATTCTCTTCATATGTAATTTCTCTAATACACGAATCGAGCTGTTATTTTCAAGAAGTGTCTCTGCAATAACCGTTTCTACCTCTCCTGTTTGAAAAGCCCAATTTATTAGTTCACTTACAGCTTCTGTCGCATATCCTTTATTCCAATATTTCTCAACAAATCCGTAACCAATTTCTACTGTATGTTCCTCATTTGGTTTCCCTTTAAACCCTATATCCCCTAGAACGATGTCATCTTCTTTTCGAATGACATACCACGCTCCCCAAGGTAATAAAGCCGCATCTTGTTTTACAGTTTCTACATGCCCTACAATATGTAGACCACTATTAAATCCTTGCTCGTTAGCAACTTGCATCCTCTCTTCTGTACACGGTACTATATAGAGTCTTTCTGTTTCTAATTTCATATTTATTTCCCCTTTTCAATTAAACAATACCTCAATTTTATCAGAAATAAAAAGAATATTCATTCTATTTATCAGATTTATACTTACTTCTTTGAAACGGATTTAAAGAATAATCCTATTTTAATAGTTGTGTCGAATTATATTTTCAGAATTTTCTTTTATTTTTAAAGGGTTTTTCAATATTTTTTGCGAAACATTTGTATAACAATTTCTTTCTTTATTTTTTGTTACATAACAGTAGGTTCGGGTGGAGTTTTGCAAGCGTTTCCTATACAATAACCGATATTTTTTGACTTTTCCTAACAAAATATCTTGCAATATATTCAGAAAGTCATTACAATTGCCATATATTAAAAATCTTAGCAATATATCAAATCCTCATCAATCCGATGAGGTAGAGGTTGCGACTTTTAATAGTAAGACGGACGAGACGCAGAGAATGTCACCGACTCCGTTTGAAAGGAAAAGTTGCCGAAGTTTCTATTTCTTCTCTGGAAATATGAGCTGGGGCTGTCTCCGAAAGGAACAGAACTGTCACGTTTACAAAATTACCGTGTAAACGTGGGGTGCTATCTTAACGGAAGGGTATGATGGGGTGGTTATTTGTGAAACGTTCCGCCAAATTCCTTTGGCGGTTTTTTGTATTTTTCTCCCCCGCTCCTTCCTATCTTACAAGAAAAGGAGTGTTGAACATGAATAGCGCAACGAATCAAACTACCTCTGAAACGCAAACTACAAAAGGAAAAGGTGAATTAAAACGTAGTTTAAAATCAAGGCACCTTACGATGATTTCTCTCGGTGGTACAATTGGTACCGGATTATTTCTTGCCAGCGGTGGTGTCATCCATTCAGCTGGTCCTGGCGGTGCATTAGTTGCATACGCCGCAATTGGGATTATGGTTTACTTTTTAATGACAAGCTTAGCTGAACTCGCTGCTTACATGCCTGTTACCGGTTCTTTTAGCACATACGCAACAAAATTTGTTGATCCGTCCCTTGGCTTTGCACTTGGATGGAACTATTGGTATAACTGGGCCATTACAATTGCTGCTGAACTCGCTGCTGTAACATTAATTATGAAATTTTGGTTCCCAGATACCCCTTCCCTCATTTGGAGCGGATTATGTTTAGCTATTATTTTCCTTTTAAACTATTTATCTGTTAAAGGGTTTGGTGAATCTGAATATTGGTTTGCACTTATTAAAGTCGTTACTATTATTATCTTTTTAATTGTCGGCTTTATGATGATTTTTGGAATTATGGGCGGCGAAACTGTCGGCTTCAAAAACTTCACTGTTGCAGATGCACCATTTAACGGCGGCATCATGGCAATCATCGGTGTATTTATGGCTGCTGGGTTCTCCTTCCAAGGAACTGAATTATTAGGAGTTGCTGCTGGTGAAACGTCTGATCCAGAGCGTAATATTCCGAAAGCGATTCGTTCTATCTTTTGGCGTATTCTTTTATTCTATATTCTTGCGATTCTCGTTATCGGTTTATTAATTCCTTATACAACAGAAAGCCTTGCTGCAAGTGATGTAACAGTAAGTCCATTTACACTTATTTTTGAAAAGGCGGGCGTTGCCTTTGCCGCTTCTGTAATGAACGCTGTTATTTTAACGGCAGTACTATCTGCTGGTAACTCTGGAATGTATGCATCAACTCGTATGCTTTGGGACTTAGCTCGCCAAGGAAAAGCACCAAAATTCTTAGGAAAATTAGACAGCCGTGGTGTACCTGTTAACGCATTAATCGTAACGTCAATTGTCGGTAGTATCGCTTTCATTGCTTCTTTATTCGGTGACGGCGTTGTATACATTTGGTTATTAAACGCATCTGGAATGTCTGGCTTTATTGCATGGGTCGGAATCGCAATAAGTCATTACCGTTTCCGTAAAGCATATATCGCACAAGGTAAAGATTTAAAAGACTTACCATATAGAGCAAAATGGTTCCCATTCGGTCCAATCTTCGCATTTGCACTTTGTGTCATCGTCATTTTAGGTCAAAACTACGGCGCATTTATGGGCGAAGCAATCGATTGGAACGGCGTACTCGTTTCTTACATCGGTTTACCACTCTTCTTAGTATTATGGTTAGGATATAAATTTACGAAGAAAACGAAAGTGATTCCGCTTGATAAATGTGAACTAAAATAAAGTAAAACGAGCAAACAAATTTGTTTGCTCGTTTTTTATTCCAATGCTTCTCCCTTCCCTATTGCTCCTGTTTTTGCAATAATAAAGGAAATATAAATAAAGGTTGGGATACGATGAACATTCGCATTACTGATGAAGCAAAAGCAGCTATACATAGATTAGAACGCAAAGACAAAAAGATCATTCGCATTAGAGGGACAATGACAAACTCTTGTAGTATTTTCGTTGATGTGGATTTAATTTGGGATACATATAATGCAGATGACATTGTATATGAAGATGCTGATTTTACTGTGCAAATGGATTCATTTACGAAAGACTACACTGGTGATACGGTGAAACTTGATTATAAGACGACAGGTTTTAGTATTACGACTCCAAATGAGACTTTAGTTTATGGATTGTCGATTAAAAAATAAAAATTGTTTTAGCTAACCATTGGGGTGAAAAAATGGGTAAATATGTTCCGTTAAAATTTTTATTTAATGAAGAATTAGCAGAAAAAATGGCTGATTCTATTTGTAAACACGATCCTACTTTCTCTAAAAGAATCTTTGTAGATTCTGTAACATGTAAAGTTGAAAATTTAGAGTTAAAGCAGCGTATTGAAGTAATAGCAGATGAATTACATACTGCATTACAAAAAGATTTTAATGAAGCAATACATATTTTACTGAAAACATTGGGACCAGAAAATACAACAGAAGTAGGTACATTTACAAACGGATATATGTACATGCCTATTGCAAAATACGTTGAAAAATATGGGCTTAACGATTTTGAATCCTCATGTAACGCCATGTATGAAATAACAAAAAGGAATACTGCTGAATATGCCATTCGTCCTTTTCTTGAAACATACCATGAAGACACACTGGGCGTATTGCAACAGTGGATTCATGACGAAAACAGCCACATTAGGAGATTAGTTTCCGAAGGTACAAGACCAAGACTTCCTTGGGCTAAAAAAATGGGAGCTCTAAAAGGTGACTTTAAGAACAATTTACAACTTCTTGAACCATTAATGAATGATCCTTCTAAATATGTCCAAAAATCAGTAGCCAATCATATGAACGATATTACGAAAGAAGATAAAGAACTCGTTTTTCAATGGTTACAGCAGTTACGTGATAAACAGCAACCTGTTAACCCTTGGATTATAAAACATGGGTTAAGAACGGTGATAAAAAGTGGTACTTTGCCAAGAGATTTTTCTTTTTAAGTATTTTAAACGAAACCGCTTATGCTTCAAGAATGAAGTATAAGCGGTTTTCTCTTTCAAATATTACCCTCGCCTTAAAATATTTTGAAACATTTCCGGCTTATTTCGTTCAAAGCTTTCTATAAGTTCTTTTCCAAATATCGTTATACTCTTCTCCCAAGGGTGACCTATATAACCCCACTTAAAGTCTTTTTGAATAAAGAAGTAGTAATCTCCATTTGGAAATACAGGTATCATCCACTCATCAAATTCATTTCTTTCAAACTCTACATGTGGATTCACCCAATAACACTCATGTTGCCAATCCAGTGCCATGATATATTCATTCGATGACGTATTTTCTTTAAAAGCTTGTAACGCCTTATCTTCCAGATCGCTATATATATTTAAATCTATCGACTCTCCAAAATAATGAGAAATATCATATGTAACAAAAGGACTTGGCACCTTAAATGATGGGAATATAGAATCACTTGGTGAAAACTCAAGTTCACTATATATCTTGTTCCAAATTTGATCGTCCTCTTTGTCTGTAAACTCCATCCAGTTTTCCATTAAACAACTACCTTCCCTAATAATTTCAAGGACTTTCACGTACTTATCCCGAATATATAAATAACCATTCTCACAAGGAGCGAATTTATATGAATCTATTCGAACATGAAACGTAAAACCGTTCCCCTTTCATAATTGTATCCTCCTTTTTTTTCATCATATCATTTACTTACAAAATAGGAGGATACAATTATGAAACTTGATCCATTATTTTCAACTTTATTAGAAAGTGCTTATACAAATTTTAGCGGTTGGGATTTCTCTTTCATTTCAGAAACGGGTCGAATGAAGAGCGAACCTTTATCGTGGTCGTACGGCAGCACTGCTTTTCAGCTTATGCAGCATGCAGAATCAATGCTCGATATGGGTACTGGTGGCGGAGAGTTTTTATCTATGTTACAACCGTTCCCGTCAACTACTTATGCTACTGAGGGCTACGCTCCAAACGTGCCAATCGCTCGGAAGAAATTAGAACCTTTAGGGGTTACAGTTGTAGAGGTAACGGATGATACTATTTTACCATTTCAAGATAGCCAGTTTGATTTGAACATAAATCAACATGAATCATATGCTGCACCTGAGGTAAACAGACTCCTTGCTCCTAATGGAATATTTCTTACCCAACAAGTTGGCGGTCTCGATTGCGCGGAACTTAATGAGCAGTTTAACACGCCGCTAAATAGCGAATTTGTAAGTTGGTCGCTTGAAACTGCATGTTGTGAGTTAAATGAAAATGGATTTACTATTTTAGAAAAAAAAGAAGAGTTCCCTTTTCAACGCTTTTATGACATTGGCGCTATCGTCTATTATTTAAAAGCGATTCCGTGGCAAATTCCTGATTTCACTGTTGAAAGGTATTATGAGGAATTATATCGTATACATGAAATCATCTTACAAAAAGGTTATTTTGATGTGAAGCAACATCGTTTTATGATTAAGGCGATTCGCAGTTAATCATGGAGCATATGAAAAAGAGATGGATCTACCATCTCTTTTTTTATTTTCACTCAATATTTTCTATATTTAAACACTTCGTTTCACAGTAATAGCCTTTGCCACCAACATAAACTTTTTCTATTTTATTCTCGCTATCGGTTGCTAATTTAACTAATATTTCGGAAGGCGAGTGTAAAGAATAACCTTGTTCAAATACATAGTCTTCTTTTTGTAAGTAGTGCTGTTCATAAAGATAGCAAGCTAATGCACCATTTGAAGTTCCAGTCGCTGCTTCTTCATTAATGTCATATAGCGGAGCAAAGTTTCTGCATATAATTCGATTGTCATTAAAAGTATATAGATGCATCCCGACAACATTATAATACTTGCTGATTTCTTTAATTTTTTCAAAATTAGGTTCCAGTGTATGTAATTGTGTTTCGCTTTTTATAGGAACTAAAATATCTTTTAAGCCCGTAGAGACAATTTGAATTGGGTATGTATTGTCTATATCTTTAATGTCAAAGCAGTCGATAAACTCATTTGGAGATATAACATCATAAAATATCGGTTCGTTTTGTTCCATGAATATGATGTCATCTTTTATGGTAATAGTAAGAACACCGCTGTTCGTTTCAATCGTATAGCGATTCTTGAAAAGTTTATTTACATGCATCAGTATCGCAAAAGAGCCAATTGTCGCATGACCACATAAATCAACTTCCTCTTTTGGTGTAAAATACTCAATTTTATAATCAGCAACTTTAGATTCTGATATAAATGCGGTTTCCGCATAGCCCAGTTGTTTGGCTATTGCCATCTTTTGAGTAGTAGTCAATGTATTCTCCATAAATACCACTCCTGCTTTATTTCCGCCTTTATGATCCTTGCTAAATGCACTTGCAACATAAACAGATATTTTCATAAGACACCTTCCTTCCTCTCTTATATTAAATTGTAGCATAGAACGTACTACGTATATATATTGTTGGATAAATTCGCCATACAGCAAGAGACAAACTATTTTTTAGCATCTGAACTCTCCAAAAATAGTTTGTCTACAGCCTGAGAGTTGGATCTACCATCTCTTTTTCCCCGTTTATTTAGCAAAAGTTTGTGGTGCCTTCTAGATTGTTAAGTAAGTTCATGCCTTGCAATCGCATCAGCTAATGCGATAAATTGCTCGTGCGTTATCTTTCCTGTTACCTTCGCTTTAATAATTTTTTCCATTTCTTTTGTAATAATCATACTCTCTATTGCTAGACTTGCTTCAGCTTCTTGGATAGCTTCATTTAGTTCTTCCTCACTTTTGAATGCCATAATTTAAGTTATCTCCTTCACATCATTTTCATTTCCTTCTCTAATGAAGCAAATTGTGTACTTATACATATGTTTATTCTCTTTCATTTACACATGAGTTATTTAGCTTATTTTTAAGTAAAAACACTCGCCTTACAATTCCTTACTACATAATATATAGTACAACTTTCATACGTAAACACTTTACGTAAAGCGAAAGAATCCTTTTTAGAAAGGAGAATTAACATCGATACTATAAGCAATGAATTTCTAAAACTTTATTACGACAGCAACGTTTGGTTACATGACACACACTGGCTCGGTGTCCCCATTTTCAAACTTCCCTCTGACCTTTTTTTGTATCAAGAAATTGTTTACGAATTAAAACCCGATTTAATTATTGAATGTGGTACGTGTTATGGCGGTAGCGCACTGTATTTAGCTTCTTTATTAGATTTAATTGGAAAAGGTCATGTACTTACTATCGATATATTCCCTCAACCAAATCGACCATCACATGATCGAATTACGTATTTAACAGCTTCTTCTGTTTCTGTACAGGCCGTCCAAACAATTTTAAATATGCGCAAACCTGATGATGTGATTTTAGTTATTTTAGATTCTGATCATAGTAAAGAGCATGTCTCAAAAGAACTGTTACTTTATAAATCTATTGTAACAAAAGGCAGTTACTTGATTGTAGAAGATACAAGTATTAACGGAAATCCACTCTATCCTGATTGGGGCCCTGGTCCAATGGAAGCTGTAGAAGAGTTTTTAGCTAAAAATAACAACTTCATAATCGATGAATCTAAACATAAATTTTTCATATCATTTAATCCAAAAGGTTATTTAAAGAAGATAAAGTGAAACTTTAATAAGTGGGGTTATACAAAACCCCACTTATTCTATGATCTTCATTTTTGAAAAAGGATAATATACAAATTCCACTTTGCCTATTATGTTATCTTCTTCAATATACCCTAACCCGTTTCGACTATCTCTACTAAGTTCACGATTATCACCCATTACAAATAACTTATTTGGCGGGATTTTTGTCTTTTGAAAGTTATAAAACACTTGCGTATTATTGAATAAATCTTTATTTGTATACGGTTCTTCTTGCTTTTTATCATTCACATATACTGATCCATTCGCTATGCTAATTACGTCACCAGGAAGTCCTATTACTCGTTTTACATAATATTTCGACTCATCCTCTTCCTTTATAATGACAATTTCTCCGTGCTCTAAATTAGAAAAATGTACTGCTGCTTTATTTACAAATACGTAGTCTTCTTCATATAAAGTTGGTTGCATTGATTTTCCTTCCACTTTACATAAAGTAAAAGAATGATAGGCTACTACTAAAACAAACACGAAGAGTATGTATTTCCCCCAGCCTCTTTTCATCTCCTGCTTCATATCCATTCCCACCTTATTTAAACGCTTTTTAACTCAAAAAATAGATCACTGCACAATAAGTCTCCATGCAGTGATACTATTTTTACTGTGGCTTGTTCTGTTGTTCTACTGGGACTGGATTTCCACCCGTTCTTTTCGCTTTCAATTCAAAATACGCATCCAAAATCTCTTTACCAATCGCAGAATTAATTCCTGATTTGTCATCATTCACCCAAGGTACAACAACTGAAAAAGCAACTTCCGGATCAGCATCATATGGTGCATAACCGGCAAGAGTTAAATTATAACATTTTTTTCGGTTATAGTTTTCATCTCTTCCAATATCACTTTCTCCACCATATACTGTTTCAGCTGTTCCTGTTTTTCCAGCTGGTTTATACGGTAATCCTTTAAACGTCCCAGTACCTGTCCCGTCAGTTTCTTGAAAAACTCTTCTAAATCCTTCTTTTACATGATTAATATATGAAGTGTCCATATCCACTCGATTTAAAATAACCGGTTCAATAGAGCGAACAACTTTTCCAACATCCTCTGGTTTATGTGGTTGCTCTCTCACTTCTTGTACAATTTGTGGTTTCATTCGGTAACCGCCGTTTGCAATTGTTGAAATATATTGAGCAAGTTGCAGCGGTGTATATGTATCGTACTGCCCAATCGCATAATCAAGTAAAAAACCAGGTATGTTATCCGTTCTACCCATTTGACCAATCGATTCATTCGGCAAGTCAATTCCAGTCGGTACACCTAATCCGAACTGTCTAAAGTAGTAGCGCATTTTATTAAATGTCTCTAGTTTAATGTCTAACGGATTGTTTGGTACATAATTTATACCTGCCATTTTTAAAGCAGTGTTAAACATGTAAACATTCGATGAAACTTGTAAAGCTCTTAAATCATCAATATCACCAAAGTCTTTCCACGATTTCTTTGGTTTAGAACTTCCTTTAAAATACATTGGTGCATCAAAGAAGTGCGTATACGGTTTAATCGCTTCAGTTTGATATCCGGCTAATAACGTAGCCCCTTTCACAGTTGACCCTAACTCATAAGAACTTGTCATCGTTCCTAAAGCGAAGTCTTCTATTTGCATGCCGCCATCTTTATTTACAATTTTCTTGCCACCCATTGATAAGATTTGCCCGTTTTTCGGGTTCATCATTACAACGAACGCACGATCCATCATCGGCTCTGCAGAATGAAATGCTCGTAAATTCTTTTCAAGACTTTCCTCTACTTTTTTCTGTAACTCCATATCCACTGTTAACATTAAATTATTTCCACTTTTTCCTTCAGTCACTTTTTCTGTCCGAATAATATTTCCCGTTTTATCCGTAATATTTTTAGACTGTTCTTTCGTTCCATGTAATGCATCTTCGTACTGTTTCTCGATGTAGCTCTTACCAATGCGATCATTTCGGTTATAATCACGCACTAAATAATAATCTAACTGTTCTCTTGGCAAGCCCTCATTTTCAGTAGAAACGCTACCAAGAATAGAACGAAGTATCTTATCATTTGGGTATTCACGTTCCCAATCCACTGTCGTATCCACGCCTGGCAAAATTGCCAATCTTTCACTTACGATTGCATATTCATTTTGACTTACATCTTTTTTAACAATTTGCGGCGTCATTTTATATCCCGCATTCATCCTACTTTTAATTGCTAGTACTTCTAGATCCTCTTTTGATAGTTCGCTTAATTCTTCTGGCGTAATTCTTTCACGGCGCAACTCTTCAACTTTTTTATCTAATTCTTTCCCCTCAATCTCTTGCTTCCTAAATGCACTCTCATCTTCTTTCGTTACTTTTTCTGCTGCTCGTTTTTCATTTAACTGCATCCAAAAATCTTTTTTATCGGTTTCTGTCAACTTATTGATATCTTCTGGCGACATTTCAATAAGCTGAGCTAAATTTCTTGCTACTTGTAAAACTTCTTTCGAATCTACTCCTTTCATTTTCGTATATGTAACGGTTCGTAGTGGTTTATTATTTACAATCACTTGACCTTGCCGATCAAACATTTTCCCTCTAGGAACAGGAGTGCTTACCGTTACATCTTCCTTTTTGTTCACTTCATTTCTATACGTTTCTCCATCAATGATTTGTACTTTACCTAATTGAATTATAATAGCTGAAAATAAAAGAAAGACGATAAAAAATAGTACATTTAATCGAAATGGAATATGAGTCTTTTTCTTTTTCGATTGTTTCTTCTGCTCCTTTTTCTGTCTCATTTCGCTCCCTCGCTTCATTCTATTAACATTTCTACGCAAAATCATTATGTATCAAATTTATTTATATGATATATATAGAATTTTATATTAATTACTAAAGAAATAAAAGATTTAATTTTCAGTATTTTAATTTCACAACCTATTTATTACCATTCCCTTAAATCGTCATAACATGAATTTTCTTCAAACAAAAAACTGAGGTGCTCTCTTTACACCTCAGTTTTTTCGATAACTTATTTCATTGAAGATACCCCTTCAACAAACTCACCAATCTTATTTTGAAAAACAAAATCAAAGTTATATTCTTGCCCTGTTAACTCTTCATTTACTAAAATGGTCGTTGCCCCGATTTCCCTCTTTGCGATTTGTGGGAATGAAGCGACAGGTTGTACTTTTAATGACGTGCCCATAACGATAAATACATCTGTCTCATATAAACGTGTAATCGCATTTTGATATTGCGGCAATGTATCTCCGTATAAAACGACGTCTGGATTTAAAATGAAATTACACTTCCCGCAGCGAGGCACTTCATGATCAATCATATACTGCAAATCATATCTCGCTTTACACTTCGGACAATGTGCTGTTTGAAGTGTTCCATGTAAATCAATGACATGCTTACTACCGCCTAGTTGATGTAAACCGTCAATATTTTGCGTTAAAATCGTAATATCTTTCCCTTGTTCTTCTAATTCAGCTAAAAAGCGATGGCCACGATTTGGTTTATATTGATGAAACGTATTAATTTGAAAGATTTCTTTATAATGCTTCCAAAATTCTTTCGGACTTCTATTATAATATCCTCTTGATAAATACATCTCGACATTCGCATCAGCATACAATCCATTTGCTGAACGGAAATCTGGAATACCACTTTCCGTACTTGCTCCTGCGCCTGTTAAAACTGTAATTTTCTTCGCTTTTTCTAAAATTGAACGTACTTCTTTAAATTGTTGCACAAAAATCACCTCTATGTATATTGCTATACTTATTATACCAGTTGTTTACAGGAGGTGTTGTCTTTGTATAAAGAACTCTTTAAACTTCCTTATTTTATATAGTTTTTCTTGATGATATCTTTTGCATTATTGTACAGGAATACAAGGAAGATGACTGCTAGGATACCGTTTACCCAGTAATATGTATTTCCAGAAGTAAACCTATTATAAAAGGATTGAGCATTATAATATAATAGCCCCGCTGAAAGCACAGTAGAGAATACTACCATACCAAAACTTTTCAAGATATCCACCCCGATTTCAAAAATTCCAATTTTTACAATAATTATACATGAAAATGAGCGAATTTAAAATATGCAATGTACCCTATCATTATCAAGTTAACGATATCCCCATCTTCCAAACATAAATAAAAACTACATACGCACTTCGGTAATACTTCAGAATCTTACTTAATGCGTAGTTCCCCCAAATTCCACAATATCCACCTCAACTGTCGTCGTTACCGCAACTGCCAATTCTATCCCTTTGCTAATAGTAGAAAGAGACATACTCGCTTGCCCTGGGTAGTTACTCGCTTGTTCTGGCAAGAACGGAATATGAATAAATCCGCCTTTTATTTTCTTATCATGTTTCTCTAGTTCATACATGAGACCATAGAACAAATGATTACAAACGAATGTACCTGCTGTTTGTGAAACGGAAGCTGGTATCCCTTCTTCTTGAAGTCTTTTTACAATTGCTTTCATCGGAAGCGTAGACCAATAGGCAGCCGGTCCTTCTTCTACAACCGGTACATCTACCGGTTGATTCCCTTCATTGTCAGCAATTCTCGCATCATCAACGTTAATTGCGACACGCTCTATCGTAATATCTGGTCTGCCTCCAGCTTGTCCGATACATATAATCATTTCAGGGTTTAGTTCTTCTATATATTCTTTTAAAACTTGTATTGATTTATGAAATACAGTTGGTACTTGTTTACTAATAATCTTGTATTCTCCGATTGTTTTTTCATGCAAACTTTTTGCGACTTCCCAAGCTGGGTTGATGCTTTCTCCGCCGAACGGATCGAACCCTGTTAGTAATACTGTTTTCATAGTTTTCCCTCCTAATTAGAAACGATATACAAGGCCGTACATGATAAACATATTGATGATAAAGATTGAAAGAGCAATTGGTACTTGCGCTTTAATAACTGCATTTTTATCTTTTAGCTCTAAAAGCATTGCCGGAACGATATTAAAGTTTGCTGCCATTGGCGTAAGTAGCGTTCCGCAATATCCAGCAAACATACCGAGTGCTGCCATAATTGCCGGATTTCCTCCGTGCATTTGTACAATTAAAGGTAAACCAATTCCGCCAGTAATTACGGCAAACGCTGCGAATGCATTTCCCATTACGACTGTAAAGAGCATCATTCCTAAACAATATGCCATAACAGCAACGAACGGATACTCTGTCGGTAATACTTGTCCGACTAAATCAGAAACGACTTGTCCAACGCCAGACTTTGCGAAAATACCGCCAAGTGCTGCTAACATTTGTGGTAATATAACAGCCCAGCCGACAGCTTGTAATAGTCTGCTTCCTTCTTGTACAGGCGTTGTTATTTTCGATTTTGTAATACGCATCGCTGCAACGAATGCAAGTAATGCCCCTAGTGCTAATGCTACTAGCGTTACTTTATCTGGATCAACAAGGGAAACATTTCCCCATTTGATTTTGCCTAACGTTAACGTACCGATAATTGTAAAAATAGGAATTAATAGTGCAGGCATAAAAATTTTATTTTTTAATTTCTCAGCATGTTTCACACGTTCTTGTACCGGTACTTCTTTCTCCTCTGATTTTGTTACTTTATTTAATGAAGCTAACACGACCATAGCGAGCACGATACAGCCAACGTAAAACGAAGGGATTGCATTTCCGAATAAAAATGTAACTGCAAATAACGCCCAAAATAAGCTAGAACCCCATCGGTTTGGATGTTCACGATCAAATGCAATACGAACAGCGATAAAGGCAACGATTATACCTAATACGTAATAAATTGTATCCATTGTGATAATGTTCATTTTATATTGCCTCCTTCTCTTCTTTTTCTTTTGATGTCATCGTTTTCTCTATATATTTATCAAATCTTCTAAATCTGATCCAGCTCACAATAAGCGCTGATATTGCAGTTGGAATGCCCCAAAGCGCCATATCCCACACACCGACATGCATACCTACTGAATCGAAGAATCCTTTCATTAATAAAATCGCACCAGTCGCGATAAATATATCCTCTCCGAAAAACCAAGCTGTATTTTCCGCAGCTGCTGCGTTTGCTTTAATCTTTTCTCTTAACTTTTCAGGGAGCTTACCATATTTACCTTGCGCAGCCCCTTCTGCCATCGGTGCTACGAGCGGTCTTACTGTTTGTGCATGACCACCAATGTTCAGTCCAAGTGCTGCTGATGATTCTCTTATCGTAAAATATGACATTAATACTCTTCCAGTTGTTGCTCCTTTTGATTTCGTTATTAGTGCTTCTGCTCTTTCTTTTAAACCGTAACGCTCTAAAATTCCGATTACCGGTAAAGTTAGTATTATCGGCATAGACATATATCTATTTTCTATGAAAAATTTACCGAACATGCTAATCACATCATAAAAGCTTAATCCTGAAACCATACCAGTAACAATACCTGCTACCATAACTACTAAAAGTGTATTTAATCTAAATAAAAAGCCCACTGCAACAAGTAGTATCCCGATTAATTTAATCATTCCAGCACTTCCCCCTATTCTTTATCCCACTTTAACGGGCAGTAAAACTCCCACCTCAAAATTCAACTAAGTCAAAAAAATTTAGATGGGAAGTCAACTGCCCGATTGGTTCAACTAATAATCAGCGGGGGATGAACCTCCCCACTGATTAAAGTTTCACTTTATTTCGATGCACAAATTGAAATACCATCAAGTTCGAATGTTCTGTATATTCTTTCCGCAAATTGGACCGCTTTCTCTCCATCACCGTGTAAACAAATCGTTTGCGCTTGAACTGTCACTTTCTCTCCATTCACCGCTCTTACATAGCCTTCTTTCACCATTTGAATCACTTGCTTTATCGCTTCGTCTTCATTTTTTATGAGTGCATTTTCTTCTGTCCGGCTCGTTAATGTCCCATCTTGCTTATACGTCCGATCAGCAAAAACTTCTTGTACGAGAGTTATATTGTATTTTTCCGCAGCCTGTATAAACGCCTCACTATTTGCTAATCCGTAAAGTAATAGATTTGGATTACTATGATTAATTGCCTTTGCGATTGCATCTGCAATTTCCGGATTAGTCGCCGCCATATTATATAGAGCACCGTGTGGTTTTACATGATGCATTTTCCCGCCTGCTGCTTTCACAAAAGCATCTAATGCACCGATTTGATACAATACATAGTCGTATACTTCATTTGGTGAAACGTTCATATTTCTTCTTCCGAATCCAATTAAATCAGGAAAACCAGGATGCGCACCAATTGCTACGTTGTGCTGCAGTGCCTTTTCGACCGTTTTCCTCATTACAGTCGGATCACCCGCATGAAAACCACAAGCAACGTTTATAGAGGAAACGAACGGAAGAATTTCATTATCATTCCCCATTTTATAAGCTCCAAAACTTTCTCCTAGATCACAGTTTAAATCGATTTTCGTCACGATGTTTCCCTCCTATTGTCAGCCTCGTAAAGCGACGAATTTCTTTAATAGATTCATATTTACTTCTTGTTCTATGTACAATTGTTCCGCTTCTTCAAGCGTAATTCTCTCAAAAGAAACGTAGTCCCCCGGTTTTAATTGAGCAAGAAGTGGTAAATCTACTGAAATAATATTGCCCATTCTCGGATAGCCACCTGTCGTTTGCCTATCTGCCATTAATATAATTGGCTGTCCACCATTCGGAACTTGAATGGTCCCAAATGTAACGGGACTCGATAAAATCTCTTTTTCTTCCACTCTATTTAAAACTTCTCCCTCAACTCTATAGCCCATACGGTCAGCGTAATTAGATACTTTATACTCTTTCGTAAAAAATGCCCTTATACTTTCTTCTGTAAATTGATCATATTCAAAATCAGTTATGACGCGAAGCTTAGGATATTTCTTATACTTTGGCAGTACACTGCTGATAATTGCCCAGTTCGTTTTGATTCGCTCTCTCTTTTGTAAGCCTTGAATGAATCGACTCGCTATTTCTGAGTGCGTACCAATTTGAAAATAATCGCCTTTTTTCAGCATTCTCCCTTCAATACCACCAATCGCTGCACGTATGTAAGTACTTTTGCTTCCCATCGTATGATCAATCTGTATACCACCTGCAAAAGTTACATACGCTCTGCAACCACTTTTCACTTTTCCCAAGCAAAGCATGCTACCTTCTTCTGCTAAAATGGGACGCCATAATGGAATACGCTCTCCATTCAGTAACGGTTCCATATCCGCTCCGCCAATCGCAAGTAAGGTCGTTTTCTTTATTAACAATTTAGGTCCCATAATCGTCATTTCAAGTCCTGCTTCATTCTCTTCATTACCGACCAACATATTGATCATTCGAAGTGCATTTTGATCCATGGCCCCGCCAACTGGTACACCGTATTGTTGATAATGAGATCGCCCTAAATCTTGGACTGTTGTAAACATTCCTGCATGTAAAACCTCTACATCCATTCTTTAGCCCCCTCAAGTGATACGTACTCTTCCTTCGTTATTGGGATAAATCGTAAATACATACCGCTTTGAATATAGGTTGGTGTTTCTTCTTCTGGATTAAATAAGGAGATTGGGGTTCGGCCAATAATATTCCATCCTCCTGGTGTTTCAAGCGGATATATACCTGTTTGATTTCCGCCAATACCTACCGAACCAGGAGATATTTGCAATCTTGGCGTTTCTTTTCTAGGTGTTTCTAGTTCTTTTGATAGCCCTCCTAAATACGGAAATCCTGGTGTAAAACCTAACATATACACAAAATATGTTGTTTCACTATGTATACGAATGACATCTTCTACCTGTAATCCTCTATAATGCGCGACCTCTTCTAAATCAGGTCCATATTCTCCCCCGTAGCAAACAGGTATGGAAATATGTTTCACATCTTGATTCACTTCTTCTTTATATGAATCACACAACTCTTGTATATATTGACAAACGTAATGATACGGCCCTTCACTTCTCCCATTTCGCTTCCATACTTCGTATACATTGTAGTAGACCGCTAATGAAGTGAAAGACGGCACACACTCAACCATTCCTGTAAACGGGTGCCGTCTCAATGCTTGAAATAATCGCTGCACTTTTTCGTATGTCTCCATCTCAATTTCTTCACCAAATGTAACAAGAATTGCTTGATCCCCTAACGCAGAAAATTTCATCCCACTCCCTCTTTCTATGCCAAAAAGCCGAGTTCTTTCGAAATGCGATGTGCTGTTTCTTTCACCTTCGCAACAAAATATGAAATGTTACTTTCGCTATACTCAATTGCTAATCCCGAAATACTAATACCTGCTACAACCGCTCCATCACTTGCAAAAATGGGAGCTGCTATAGCGGCTGTATGATTTTCTAACTCAGAGTAGCTAATCGTGTGTCCTTCCTTTTTCGCCATTTGTAACACTTCTAGCAATTGCTCCTTATCCACAATTGTTCCATCCGCAAACTGTTTTAAATCCGTTTCCTCTATGTATTTTCTTTTCTCTTCCTCAGAGAAATACGATAGTAAAATTCTCGGACATGCACCCGCATAAAGTGGAGCTCTTCTACCAACCGCTGTATACACGCGTACAGGCTGAGCCCCTTCCATCTTTTCCACATAAATCGCATCATTACCATCTTGAATAATTAAATTAACTGCCTGCCCTAAATTATCTCTAAGCTCTTTCATATAAGGAATCGCAATATTTCTTACTGATAATCTTTGTGAAACAAGTTGTCCAAATCGTAAAAAAACGACTCCGAGACGATATTTCCCCTTCTCGTTTTTTTGTAAAAACTCCATTTCTTCTAACGAGCCAATTAAACGATAAACAGATGTTTTCGGCATACTCGTAAGCTGAACCATCTCTGTTAAACTTAGCTCTTCATGCTCATAAAACAACTCTAAAATATCCATTGTCTTAACTGCCGTTTTATTTATACTCATTCTATCTCCCTCTTGTTCCGAATTTCGGAACTTTAATTCCGTATTTCGAAACAAATGTATAATTTAAAATTATAAAATATTCTTTCAATTCTATCAATATTTTTTTCAAGCTCATAATCCGATATATTTGTCAGTAACTTAAAAAACGTAAATAAAAAGTACGGAAGTTTAGATTTAAAATGAAATTTGATCACCTTTCATTCATAACACTAATATAAAAGAATATATAAAGAGCATGTATTGATTAATACATGCTCTTCTCCTAGTTATTCAAAATATTCTTTTTTAACATGATTGATTGTTCCTTCTTACAACTAACAAATCTATTAGTTACATATTACTTATTTTTCAAAATCGTTCTTTTAGCTTTTTTAATAATTCTACTAGTTGATTTTATATCAGTATCCTTTTCCCATTCTTCACACAGGTTCAATACCCAATCTGGTTTCGTTTTACTTGCATCATTTAACCAGTTCCCAACCGAATCTTGTACATATTTTGATGGATCTGATTTAAGTAAATTAAGAATGGGAAGTGCTTTTTCAGGTTCTTGTTTTAATACTTCAATATGTTTACTCCATACACCTCGAGGACGAATAGATTCTACAGAGAACCTACGAATATTCTCATCCTCACTTTTTGCCCATTCTACTAACAATTCCACACTTTCTTCTATATTTTGTGAAAGATCTTCTCTAATAGACATCCAAGCAATTTCTCGAACACCAAAATGATGATCCGCCGCAAAAGGTCGAATGTACGTTAATGTATCTTTTAATGTGCTATTTGATTTTTTATTCATAAACGCTGCCCAACATCGTACACTATCTGAAATATGATCAGATAATTTTAACAGTATGTCTTCCTTCTTTCCTTCATACTCTTTGAGTATAATTTCATCCAATAAAGTTCCTGTTATTCGTATGGCTTTCATTCCTGTTTCAACGTTCTGTTTTTCTAATTCAGCTACTATACATTCCAAACTTTTCTTGAGTCCTATTGAAGGTAAGACATTTTTAAGTAGTTCAATATGATTTATTGCTAGCCATTCTGTTAGATTTACACTTTCTACTTTCCCTTGCTGTAGTAATTGTAAGACCTCTTTAGGAATTTCGTTTACTTTCCTGGCTCCTTTCCTGTTTAAGATAACTTCTGTTTCTTTCATTATCATTTAAATTCCCTCCTTGCAATACTATCTTCAAATAAACAGAGGCCATTTTGAAAAATAATAATCAAAATGACCTCTGTCTTTCTTAAATGAACATTCAGTTTTATAAAAAATGTAATTTAAATCCACCGGAAGAATATTTCTCCCATATATGCTTTATAACGCTCTTACTTGTTTCAATGGCCAGAAAACAGCTTGTCCTTTTCCGACAATCTCATCTTCTGAAATAAATCCGAACATACGACCGTCTTTTGAAACTTCACGGTTATCTCCTAAAACAAACACTTGGCCCTCTGGCACTTTCGTTTTTCCTGTGATTTGTTCTAACGTAAAGTCTGGAGTTAATACACGGCCTGCCGCTTTTTCTTTAAACTCTTTTAAATATGGTTCTTCCATCGCTTTTCCATTTACATATAAAACATCGTTTTTATACTCAACTGTATCGCCTGGTACACCAATTACTCGTTTTACTAAATCGTATCCTTCTTTACCGTGGAACACGATAATGTCAAAGCGATCTAATCCACTTATACTATAACCAATCTTATTCACGAGCACTCGTTCGTTATTTTCTAAAGTAGGCATCATCGATTCACCTTGTACTAATGAAGGTGTAAATAAAACACCGCGAATAATAGCAATTAATACAAGAGTAAATCCTATCGTTTTAGCCCATGAGAATAATTCTTTCTTCGTATTTTCCTTCATCGTTTCTCCTCTTTCTTACGTGTTTATTGTATGATTTGAACTAATTCTTGTACTAAATTAAGATCAATTTCAGAAAAACATGATTTCCCTTCTCTTACCGCTGTGCCGACATGCGCTTGCGTAATTCCAGTTTCATCTAACAATCGCTTTATATTTTCTTTCGTCACGCCAGCTCCAACTACAAGCTGAATTTGGCCATCGCTTACCTTTTGCATTTCTGCAAGTACCGGAATATTATCTACTATATTTCCTTGTCCACCTGAAGTTAAAACGTGAGTCACTTTATGAAACTTCTTTAAAGTTTTCATCGCTTCTACTGGATTTTCTATGTCATCTATCGCACGGTGGTACGTTACATTTATTCCCTCTACAACAGATAGTAAATTCGCTAATTTCTCTTCATCCACTTCATTTTGTTCGTTTAATACGCCTAACACAACACCAGCTACACCTAACTTCTGCGCAATGATAATATCTTCCTTCATCATTTCAATTTCTTCTTCTGTATATATAAAAGACTTCGCATGCGGACGAATCATCACGTGAATCGGTATTTGTACTGCTTCTACCGCTTTTTTTATAAATGCATAACTCGGCGTTAAACCGCCTTCTGTATAAGATGTAATTAATTCAATTCGCTTCCCGCCAGCTCGTTCAATTCGTTTCACATCTTCTAAACATGTTGCAATAACCTCTAGCATGAGATAACCTCTTTTCGTGCTTTTTTCTTATTATAACATTAGTAAAAATAAGAAACCTAGCTTTCTCCTATAAAACTGTAAAAAGAAGAATGAAAAGAAAGATTTTTTCAATCGATGACGTTCATTGGTGATTTTATATTCTACAAAAAAAAGAGTAATCCCCTAGCACTTCTGACTGGGTATCACTCCTTTTTATTTTAGTTATTTTTCTTAGTCACTCCATTATAATAGTGGCTAAATGCTTCTACTAATGCGTCAACTGACGCATACAATTCTTCTGGTGTATTATCTACCCCTCCCATTTCAATAAGTAATGCATTGGGAGAAAGATCTTGATTATATACTCCGTTCCCACTTTTACGATCTTTAATAAAAATCCCTCGGCTTAAACCGTAATACTTCTCGTCTAAATATGAATTAATTGCCGTTACTATTTTTTTATTTTTTTCAAAGTTAGGATTCTCTCGCCCTAAAATAAAATAGAGCCGAGCATAATTCTTTCCGTTAATATTTTTTGTTGTAATATTTTTTCGTGCATCATCTCTATGAAGGTCCATCGGAAACATAATATTTTTATCTTGTGCCAATTTATCTTGTAATATTTGACGGGACCCTTTATAAGATTGGGCCCAATTTAAATTTTTATTTCGTAGAAAATCCCTCATATTTGTCGTATCATGTGAAACACCTATACCTTTTTCTTCTAGCTTTTGTTTTAAATAGTTTCCAACAAACGTAATATTCACTTCATTATTTGTACTGGAAGCATCATCGGGTATAGTAGCACCTGGAATGAGAGGAATAAACGCTTCCCAACTATGTGTATGATAAATAAAAACTTTATTTTCACCGTTATTTTGTGTATTTGAATTTTCACCAGTAGAATTGTTTTCTTTCCCACTCTTTGGGTGTTCAATAGCAGTACCTTTATCTTTAATATTATCTAAAGGAATACTGGATTCTTCCGGAATGTTCGTATAATCTGTCCCTTCCCCAGCAATTAATATTTCCGAATAAAATTGATTCATATTAGGAAGTTCTCGAGTTAATAAACTTCGAAGATCATTTACATTAATGTTTGTAGAAAGTGACAGTAAAAAAGATTCCAAAGACGCTCGTCCTTTTTCTTTATGAAATTCTTCTGCAAAATAACGATTTTCACTTCCTATCATGTACATAAGACCTTTAGTAGAATTCGTTCCTAATAACTGATTCATATAAAATGATTTAAATACGCTGGAATTACTAGAAATGAAGAATGAAGTGAGGATACATATAATAGTGAATAAAATACATATCACTACATATCTTACATTTAATACTTTCAGTTTAATTTTATTCATTTTATATCTCCCTTCATTTACTATATTCTTACGCATAATTTTTAAGTAATATGATTACTAATTTAATAGAATTGCCTCAACTACTATGTTTTCATTTAACCTCTTTCCGTAAGGCAAATGAGGTTAAAGTTGCCGTGCGCAAATATTATCAAAGATTTTAAAAGAAATTAAATAACCTGAGTCTATATAAATATAGAACTCAGGTTATTTCATACTGTTTACTCGACAGGAGGCACTGCATTTTGATGGACTTTTTTATCTTCCATGTCAATGCCTAATTGGTCTTTCAATAACTTCATACCTTTTTTTGTAAGATGGACAGCCCGATTTTTATCCGTTTTTGTAATCCATTCCTGTTCAAAAAATAGTTTTGCTATTGCAGATCCTAACCAACCAGAAATATGGTAGCGTCGTTCACTCCAATCAAGACAAGGTTTTGCAAATATCCTTCTCTTTATATTTGCCGTTTCAATATTTATCCCAAAATTCAGAAACCATTGTTTACCTTGTTCCGTTACAATGTATTCTCCTTCCTTTAAAATTATAAATTCCCTATGTAGTAATTTTTCAGTTATCTCTACACCGAGTCTGCCTGCAAGATGATCATAACAAGTTCGAGCATAACGAATTCGTTTTAGTTGATCCGATTGTTTTAAAGAACGAACTTGGACTGTTGGTGCAATTGTTCCTAACTTTTCAAGAACTTCTGCTACCTCTTGATTAGCAAGTCGATAATAACGATGTCTACCATGTTGTTCAACTGTAAGTAGATTCCCCTCTACTAATTTAGAAAGGTGAGAACTAATCGTTGGATGTGACACTTTTGCCTTATAAGCCAATTCGCTAGCAGGTAGTGCCTGATTGTTCATTAAACAATCTAAGATAATCGCTCTTGTAGGTTCAGCAATTAGTTTAGCTATATATGAGATATTCGGATATACATTCATATTTCGATGATACCCTAACTGTTAAATTGATACAATTATTTTAAGCTTAATAGTAAAGGAGAATGTATTATGAATGCAATTGATCTTAGTATATTAAATTTGAAAGAAACGAGAAGGCGCTCAGAAAAATTATGGAATTCTCTTCCTGATAATTTTCTTAATTGGAAGCCTGATCATGAGGCTATGTCCTTTGGTGAGATGATTCGTCATGTTTGTACCTCAACTTTTTACTATCATATGATTTTAAAAAACAACGGCTCAATACATGACATACATATCCCGTATGATAACGAGCCAATTACTTGTGTAAAAAAAGAAATTGAATTGGCACAACTATACTTTACTGACTTCATAGAATACGTTCAATCCATAAGCATCGCTGAGCTAGATTCACGCCTTATTGATCGAAGTGATGTTGGCTATGAAAGATATTTAGGCGACATGCTATTACGAATTGCCTATCATGATGCGGTCCATGCAGGTCAATTTTTACAATATTTACGAATGGTAAACTTGGAAAGACCTTTAATTTGGGATTAGATATGACAAATGTTTACAACGCTTCATTTTAAACTAGTATATTAAACACATAAAAAGCACGTGTTTGATTACTACTCAAACACGTGCTTTCAAAACAACTATATTACTCACAAACAATAAAATGCAAGTTTAAAATTACTACGACCGAAACGCCGCATCCGCTAATATAGACAGTGTTGCATCATCCATCGGCGGATTGTGCAATCCTGCTCTGACGTTTAAATAGTAGCGATGAAGTGGATTTTTTTCTGATAAACTTTTTGCTCCTACGATGCGCATTGCTTTATCTACAATTGATATTGCCGCATTCGTTACGGCATATTTCACTGCTGCTAATTCGGCTTGCAATGATAGTTTATCCTCTGCCTCATCGTACTTTTTCGCAATTTGATATAAAAAGACGCGAGCTTGCATAAGCTCAAGTTCTAATTCTCCAACTAATCTTCTAACATTCGGCAATAAACTAATAGAATGATTTAAACTATTTGGCTTGTATGATCCCGCAAACTGAACTGCATAATTTCTTGCTGCTTGTGCAATTCCTAAATAACATGCTGGTATATGTAGCAACCAGCCAATACCCTTTTGTTTTACTTTCCCGCCCAATACATTCGTAAAAAAGCGACTTTCTATCTCTACATTTTGTAAGACAAGGTCGTGACTTGCAGTCCCTCGCATCGCAACGCTATCCCACGTTTCTTCAATGGATACACCGAGCGTATTTCTTGGAATGACAAACTCACCAACTTCTTCTCGGCCTTCCATACTTGCTGAAATAATAAAATAATCAAGTATTGGCGCCATCGTTGTAAAAGTTTTTCTTCCATTTATAATCCACTTCTCGCCTTGTTGAACCGCTATCGTTTCTGGTTTACCGCCACGCGTCGGACTCCCTGTTTTTGGCTCGGTTGCTGCCCGGTTAAAGAGTGCACCTTTACGCACTTCTTCGCAAAACCATTTGAACATCTCATCATTCCAAGAGCGATTTTCCGCTAACTCTTTCACAATACCAAGATGCCAGCCAATCGATAATGCAGTAGCTCCGCAGCCTTCTGCAATTTTTTCTTGAAATAAAACGAAGTCATATAAAGAAATCGCACTACCATCAAATTCTTTCGGTAACGTTAATTTCGTATATCCGATATCTTTCAAATCACTTATATTTTCATACGGAAATGATCCTAATTCACTTAGTTGATGCTCCCTTTCCATGAACTTTGGAATCAATTTATTTATTTGTGCAATAATGAAGGATTGTTCTTCTGTTTCAACAAATGAGAGTGCCATACTATAATCTCCTTTATGTTCGATTCATCAACCGCTCACTTTTTCATTATGATTATATGAAGCTACCTCTCTATTGTTTCACTATTCCGATAAAAATACAATGTTTTTGACCAATAAGAAAAGTTCCTATTTTAAGATAGGTTCTTTTCTTATATTAGTCTCCCTTCAATGCCTTTAATGGCAAAGAGGTTACATATCCAATATACGAGAATAATTCTTTAAAGAAGAATGGTATTTCTGTGTCTAGCGTTTTATATGCTGATGTCGGCGTTGGTGAAGCATACGCTTCAATATTAATATGTTTTGCGATTCTCATTGCGCGTTTCATATGAAGTGGATCACTTACAATCGTGTATGTGCGTATTCCGTTCTCTAGTCCAACTTCCTTCGCATTCTTTAAGTTTTCCTCAGTGAAAAGGGATTTTGTTTCAATTAAAATATCTTCGTCTTTTACACCTTGTTTCATTGCATATACTCTTGCAGTACGCGCTTCCTCAAGTTCTGCCTCGAACTTTGTACCACCTGTAAAAATAATCTTTTTAATGTCTCCGTTCTTATATAAAGAAATCGCATGATTAATTCTTTCTTTAAATACAGGAGATGGTTTTCCGTTCCAAGAAGCTGCTCCTAGTACGATACCAGCATCCGTTTTCACGCCATCATTTGTTTTAAAACGATAACTCCAAATATCATAAGCTGCATAACTTACATATAAAATAGCAGAACAAATCATTAGTAAAAATACTTGAAAGATTCGTCTTTTCTTACTCTTCTTATTTTCTTTCATTTGTAATTGCCTCCGTACATCATCCATACTTCTATAAAAAAACATTTATATCAAATCGTTTTGTTTGAGTTTATTTAAAAGAAGGAACTTTACTTGTTATTTATGTATAAAAGGGTTTTCATTTAAAATTGAGGATTATCAATTCATTTTTATTTGCGGTTTTCATTACATGTTTTAAATTCATAAGTTTATTACCATACAACTACATTGTAACGAATTTTTTCTCAGAAGGGAACGATGAAACAAAAGGAATTAAAATAAAGTAGCATTTTGTAAGAAAAAAGGTATATTTTTCTTACATCACGAACAATATACCTTTCAAAACACGAATTATAACTTTTCTTTATACAATTCTAATTTTTCCAATAAACGAGCTTTCACAACTGGCCATTCACTTGCGATAATACTATACACAACCGCATCTCTCACATGACCACTTGGCAATTTCCTTTCATTTCTAAGCACACCCTCTTTTACTGCACCTAACCTTTCAATTGCTCGTTGTGCCTTTTCGTTTCTTGCATCCGTCTTAATTTGTACTCTCAGCATATGCAGTTTTTCAAAAGCATACTGGAGAAGCATATACTTACACTCTGTATTGATACTCGTACGTTGCACACTTGGATGATACCACGTTTGTCCTAATTCGACTGTTTTATCTTCTACTGAAATATTATATAGACGTGTACTTCCTACAATCGTATTCGTCTGTTGATCTACTACAACGAAAGGTATTTGAGTTCCCTTCCCATAACCCTGAATCGCTTTTTGAACATATTGCTGCATATCTTGCACACTATCCATTTTAGAGATTAAATACGCCCAAATATCCCGATTTCCTTCTACAATCGAAAACAAAGTTTCGACATCATCACTATCTATTAACCGTAACTTTACTCTTTCATGAATCATTTCCATTTGTAAGCCCCCTTTGTTGTTACTATATCATACGAAACAAAAACAGATTATAAGAATAAAAGAATGTAATTGATAGAATTACTTTTCGAATATACTCTTCCGTTATATGGTAGGAAGGCTCATCAATAATCGTTAATATCGCACCTCTTAAAAAGAAAATTTAGATATTTTCCAATAAATACTATATAATAATAAACGGGAGGGGATAAACATGCTAGATCAAATTACTTGGGGAACACCTGGCAGCTTATTATGCTTAGGATTCTTTTTTGCAGGACTAGGAATCTTCTTAAGAAGCATGACGTCATATTCAAAAAACAAATAAAAACATCCCAAAAACAGAAAATAGTACATTTTTACGTTTTAGGATATTTGATTTTCTTAGCTTGATAGTGATGTGGGAATACCCGCTTTTAAACAAAAGAAGCCTTCTTTTTACAGAAGGCTTCTTTTGTTATAACTTTATCTTCTAAAAATTTACAGCAACAAATAAGCAATCGGTGTAACAATAAGTAACGTTAATATCGTTCTTTGTACGTAGAGAATAATAAGTTCCGATACTTTTAGCGGAATGTCTGTTGATAGAATACAAGGAATGGAAGCTGAGAAAAACAATATGGATGATACCGAAACAACCGCAATGACAAACTTTGTCACAAGTGGTGCACTTACAACTAAAAGAGAAGGTAAAAACATTTCCGCAATACCAACAGATGCGGCTTTAGCAGCTAGTTCTGCTTCTGGTAATTGTAAAGCCCACGTAAATGGATAGAAAATATAGCTGATCCAATCAAATATTGGCGTAAATTTCGCTAAGACGATACCAATTAATCCTACTGACATAATAGATGGCAAAATTCCCATCGTCATAATAAAACCGTCTTTTAAATTCACTGCGATATTTTTCATAATACTCGGTGCAGATTTTGATACTTCTAGCGCATCTTCCCAAGCACGTTCTAACATTTTCTCTTTATAAACAGGCTCTGGGAACCCTTCTTTCGTTACATATGTATCTGGTTTTCTACTAAGTGGTGGGATTCTTACGGTGATAGCAGTTACGATGAATGTTACAACGAGAGTAGTCCAAAAATAAACATTCCATAAATGCATAATGTCTAATGTTTTTGCGATGATGATCATAAATGTTGCGGATACTGTAGAAAAACCTGTAGCGATAATAGCTGCTTCTTTTGTCGTATACTTTCCTTCTTTATATACGCGGTTCGTAATTAATAAAGCAAGTGAATAACTCCCCACAAAGGACGCAACCGCATCAATTGCTGATCGTCCTGGTGTTTTCCATAACGGTCTCATAATGGGACGGCAAAACGTACCGATAAATTCAAGTAATCCGTACCCGACTAATAACGCTAAAAAAGCCGAACCAATTGGCACGAGTAAACTTACCGATATGACTAGTTTCTCATACAAAAACGGCCCTACATCTGGTGCAAAGAACCAAGCCGGCCCTACTTTCAAACAATATAATACACCAAAAACGACGCCAACTACTTTTAAAATAGAAAAACAAATATCTACGATAGATGCATTCCACCTTTTCGTATAAAACGGATAGATTGCACCCATTATCATAACGAGTAGAGCGTAATAAGGTACTACGCTCGGAACCGAAGTCCTGATCCATGATACGATATGATCAATCATAATGGAAGAAGCACCGTTTATCGTAACTGGTACGAAAAACATAAACACCCCAACTAGACTAGCGAGTATAAACCGAAGAACGGTCCCCTTCTCACTGCCTGTCTTAATTACATTCCTTTTTAATTCAATTTCACTCAAAATTCGACACCTCCTATTATCTAAATATTCTGTATAATTATGTTAGATTCCTTCTTTCAGTTTCTAATATTTCAGCATATAAAAAAGCCTATTTTAAAATAGGCTTTTTCTACTACTTCTCATAATCATCCACAATCACTTGAATGACACGATACGATTCGTCTGCCACTATTTTATTACTAGTCTTATTCGCATCATATGTAATTAACGCTTTCCAAAGCGCCCATCCTCTTGCTCTATTCCATGTTTCTTCATCTATGCGCAATACTTCTTTAAATACGGTTCTGCTATTCTTATCAAAAAATGTCCATGCCATCGCTGCATCACAAGCCGGATCGCCTACTCCTAAAATACCAAAATCAATTACGGCACAAAGCTTTCCGTCCTTAACGAGTAAGTTTCCTGGTGCAACATCTGAACCCAAACTGGTTTACGCTCCCACGTTGACTGAAGGGCTAAATTCCAAAGATGCTTTAATACTGTTTCATCAAAAACGTCCTTATTATTTTCGATCGCACCTCTCGCCTCTTCATCATATATAGATATAAGCCCGCCTCGGTAAAAATTATGTGCTCCAGCGACCGGTCCGTTACTCGCATCAATAGCTTGCAATTCCACTAAAAATGAGCCTAAGTCCGCCGCAAATTCATTTAGGTCACGGACATTTTGTTTCGTAACAGTATCTCCTTCTATCCACTTATTAATAGACCAAGGCAACGGATACTCTTCAGTTGGATTTCCTTTCGCAACTGGTGCAGAAATCGGTAAAGAAAGCTCCTTACTTAATATAGGTAGCCACTTATTTTCCTTCTCTACTTGCGGTGCATATGCCGCTTCACTTGGCAATCTTACACTCATCTCATCTCCTAGATGAAACGTTCTATTATCATGCCCACTAAACTTTACAGGCTTCACTTCTAAATGTGCCCATTTTGGAAACTGTTCCCCTATCAACCTTTTAGCTAAATCTGTATGTATTTGAGTCATTTAATTTCTCCTTTTCTTTTGAAACTTACTAAGTCCCTCCGTACTTCCAATATAATCAAAACCATTACTCTTATAAAAGTCATTCAACGTACGATTATGTCCCACACAATCTAACTTCAAGTACTCTTTATCACATTGTACATTCTCGTCTATCCACTGTAAAAGCCACTCTCCGATTCCATTCCCCTTATACTTTCGTTTCACCGCAAATCTATGAATATATAAAGAATCAGAAACTTCCGCCTTACCAAAAATACGCTCATCCCATTCATTTTGTTTAGGAGATACTGTAACTGTACCGACAATTTCATTTTCTTTCATAACCACATATGTATATTTCTCTCTTATACATTCTAGTATTTCAGCCTTAGCTTCTCCGCCTAATAGATACTGCCACTGATCCACTTCTTTATGTTGTAGCCACTCTGCTACTTCTTTTAATAGAATGATTATGCTATCACTTTCCGCTTCAGTAGCAGTTCGAATTGTATATTCTTTAACTATGTTTCGATCCATATTGCCGTTCCCCTTTCAAAACTTAATTCTCTCTTTATTCATTTTCGTTTTATACATTATATACCAAAATTAATCACCACCACTTCAAGATTTCTATTTTACAGCTTGTATTCCACAAAGAAACCGCTCCACTACTAGTGAAACGGTCTTAATCCCCTAGGTATTCACTTCGTCTTCACAAAATAATATAAAAACCACACCGCATGATTTTGTTCATCTGCAGCTATTCTGCGCAACAACTCTTTCAAATGTGCATCCGATGTTTCATCTGAAATTTCCAAGTAAAAATCTACTGTCTTCTGTTCATCTTGTATCGCAAATTCTAATCCTTGTAAGTACGTATTTGGACATTCTTCCGTAATTTGTGGTTTTGGCTGCTGACCAGTTAAATTTGTATAGATTTGTACAAAATGATGAAAATGCTTTATTTCATCATTACGAATTTCAAGAATTTGATTTCGTTCCGCTTCATTCGGAGCCATGTTAGCTAATTTCGCATAGCAACTTATTGCACTAAATTCTCCATTAATTGCTTTCTCAATATCACGAATCAACTTATCATTTTGCCTATACCAATCATAATAATTCGAATTATACATCGTATCCCCTCCATTATTCCGCATAACATTTTATGCAATTTGAAATAGCAGGAGCATGTATATAACAGGAAAACACAAATCCGAACTCTTCTATTTCCTTTAAGCTATAAGTTAATAAAAGATAAAAACGCTTCACTCCTAGTGAAACGTTTTCATCTTTTATGCATTTACTTCCGGTTTATGTTCCTTTACTGCACTACGTTTGAATGCCGTCGATAAAATAATCATCATACTTACTACGCCAATCCAAACGAGCACTGTTACAGGTGTACTCCAGCTTAACCCTTTTCCGAAGAAGAAGATTTCTCTAAGTCCTTCAATCATAAATCGCATTGGCAACCATGCGTACACCCAGTCTTGATAAAATGGTGATAACATTTCAGGTGCTAATGATAATAACGGTGCACCGAAAAATAGTAAGAGAGCAAATACACCGATTCCCTTTAGTCCAACTATTGAAAGTACCGCCGATATCATTAAGAAGAAACTAAAGGATGTAATAGATAAGAACAACGCTGTATCCGTGAAATTCGAAATACTTAAACCTACCATGCCATCTGCGATCCATGTAAGACCAAACCCAATGACAATTGTCGCCACTGCTCCAGTTACTATTTGTTTTAGTTTTAATACGAAGCTTTCTTTTCTTGTACTTACTGGCATTTTACTTATCGCAATAAAAATAATTGCTGCGCTCGCTAAACTTGCAATCCATAACGGCTGGAATAAAGACATAGGCGAGTTACCGTTCGCGCTATTTTTGCCGGTTTCATTTACATTTTTCACTTTCTTTGCAATCGGTGTGACTACATTTGAAACCTCATCTGTTGTTACTGTAGCTCCTTTTGCTTTCAATCCTTCTAATAATTGCGTGCGAACAGTATTGTTCATATTATCAACTACAGCATTTAACATTTGTCCTGCCATAGTTGATGCCGCTGTATTCATTCCTTGATTTATGAATATTTCCACCTCTGGCGAAGATGGCTGTGGTGTTCGTAATGATGCCTGCTTTGTACTAAAGTCTTTCGGAATAACTAACGCTGCGTAATACTCTTGATTATTTAAGCCTTTTTGAACTGCTTCTTTATTTTTCACTTCTACCCACTTCACCGCAGGTTCTTCCTCTGATTTTGATGTCTTTTTCATATTATCAACAATCGTTTGCCCCATGTTCATTTTCGGTTGATTCGGAATTTCTACTCCTTGATCCTCATTTACAATTGCAATTGGCAAATTTTTCGGCTGAGGTTGAACAGTTGGAAATAATGTTAATGAAAAAATAAAAACAACAAGTAGTGCAATAACTGGTGATACATATAACAGTTTATTTTTAAACATTTTCTTTTCTCCTCCTATCATTTGATTTATAATAACCAACAACGTGTTGTTTATTTATATTTGAATTATATGTTCGAGTTGAACCTTATACAATAATCAAAAATCGTGAATGTGTCGGTTATAAGACACATCTTTGAAATGTGTTGGCTAAAATGAAGGAGGGGCATACTTTGCGTGATAGTAATTTAGATTTGCGTGTTATTCGTACGAAAACTGCCATACGAAATGCCTTGGTCGAATTAATTGAAGAAAAAGGCTTTGACGCTATTACGGTGAAAGATATTACAACGAAAGCAAACATAAATCGCGGTACTTTCTATGCGCATTATCAAGATAAATTTGATTTAATGACGAAATGCCAAGAAGAAATTATGTATGAAGTTTCTAGCATCGCCAAACAGAGATTGCCTGAAGTTATTGCTGATCTTGGTTCCAATCCTTCTCCAACAATGCCGTTTCTTCTTATCACTTCTGTTCTTGCATTTCTAAATGAAAATAGTGATTTTATGAAAGCTGTATTAAGTCCAAAAGGAGATTTATCTTTCCAAACAAAACTGAAGGACTTTATGTGGAAAACAATATTTGAAGATACGAATGGTGCTCTCATTAATAAGGAGAATTTACTTGTCCCAAGCCAATATTTAGCTTCTTATATGGCATCTGCTCATATTGGTGTTATTCAGCAATGGTTAAATAACGGGCAAAAAGAAACACCTGAGGAAATTGCTCGTATTTTATCTACAATCGCAGTTCATGGACCTTTTTATGCGGCTGGTTTAAAGAAATAAGTCCGCTATATAACAAAAGATCATCCACTATAATAGCGGATGATCTTTTATTTCATTACAACACTTCAATATACCCTTCAGTCCCATGTACCCGAATTCGTTGTCCGTCTTTTATTAATTTCGTAGCATTCTCTACCCCAACGACTGCTGGTAATCCATATTCACGTGCAATCACTGCTCCGTGCGTCATAAGTCCGCCGACTTCAGTGACTAATCCTTTTATAGATACAAATAATGGTGTCCAGCCAGGGTCAGTAAAAGCCGTAACTAATATATCTCCCTCTTCTAAATTCGCATCTTCCATGTTTAAAATAACGCGTGCCCTTCCCTCTATAACTCCTGAAGAAACAGGCAAACCTACAATCGCATCAGCTGGGAGGTTTTCTCGTTTATATTTTCCTGTAATGATTTCTCCATCAGACGTCATGATACGAGGAGGCGTTAGTCTTCTATATAATTTATAATCATTTTTTTGTTTTTGGATAAGCTCGTAATCTAGTTTATTCGTACGGACTACTTCGTGAAGTTCTTCAAAAGTTAAATAGTATATATCATCGACATCACGAATGATACCGCTCTGCACAAGTTGTTCAGCTTCTTTCAATAATGCCTGCTTATATATGAAATAACGATTAATCATACCGTATTTTGGATATTCACGGTAACCGATAAAATTACGGATATTACGAATCATTTGCTTCGTCTCTTCTACTTTTTGTTTACTATCCGGTAAGTGCTGTAATCGCTCTATTAACTCTTCTTCTTTTTTCAAAGCTTCTTGCAGTCCTTCTTCAAATTTCCGCTTACTCGCACCATATTCAAAATCTCTTATATTATTTAAAATCATCGGGATAATTGTAGTTGGCTTTTCACTCCAGCGGGTTTTCGTAATATCTATTTCTCCGCTACATCTCATTCCGTATTTATTTAGAAAAGTTAGAATCGCATCTCGGGCTTCTTCTCCACCTTTAAACTGAACTAGTTCATTTAAAAAGCTATCATCTTCTACATGTTGTAAATACGTAATAACTTCTTGATACGGCCGAATCACATCAGCGACATCCATTAATGCTAAACCCATTTCAGATGTAATATTATTTTGTACCGATTGAGAAAGCGTGTCTGCTGCATTCTTTTCTCCTAGCCATTGCTCCATTTTTTCATTTATCCATGTTGAAGCATTCATACCTGCCATAATAACAGCGATACTTTGCGGGTTAAATAATACTTTTTTTAATTGCTGAATATCTTCTAAGATAAAATCAAGTACATCCACCCCTGATTTCATTTGCATGTTTTGTTTTAACTCTTCAATTGATGCTTCACTATTCTTTATTAAATTCGTAACGATTGTCGGGGCGTTTTCGACTTCTGGTTGCGAGCTTGCAGGTGGCACACTTTTGCCAGCACTCTTCCCATTTTCATCATCTGGTAACAATGTAATAAAGTCATCTCGCTCAACTACAGTCGTTAATGCATCTCGTATAAGTGGATCAGACTTCCCTAAAGTGTTTATTAAATAATCTCTGCTAGCAGGTGAAGCTAATCTTGGTGTAGCATCCACAAACAGCCTTCCTCCGGCTTTACGCATAGGAGCATTAGTCGTTAACAGGAAAAAAGATAACCCAAGTGGTTTCATCGCATCAGTCATCATTTGTTGATGGCCAACTGATATATATACATGATTTCCCCCATCATTTTCTTCAGGAATTGGATATAAAGTCGTAATGGGGCGACTTTGGACAATATAAAATGTATTATGGGCTAAACACCATTCAATATCTTGCGGACAACCAAAATAAGCTTCAATCTGTCTTCCGATACTTGCTAGTTGTAAAATTTGTTGTTCAGACAATGTTTGAAGTTTTTGCTGAGCTGGATCAATCTGTTTCGTCTCTGTTCCGCCCTCTTTTACAGCATAAATAGCTAATTTTTTAGTCGCTATCATCGTATCTGTAATTTCGCCTTCTTTTACTTTATAATTATCGGCAGAGACCAATCCTGATACTAATGCCTCACCAAGTCCAAAACTGGCATCGATTGATAACACCTTTCGGTTAGAAGTAACCGGATCAGCCGTAAATAAAATGCCCGAAGCCTCAGGGAAAACCATTTTTTGAACGACAACACATATAGAAACTTGATTATGTTCAAAATCATTTTGCATGCGGTACATAACTGCTCGCTCTGTAAATAAAGAAGCCCAGCACTTTCTTACATGCTGCAAAATCGCTTCTTCTCCGATAATATTTAAATACGTATCTTGTTGACCAGCAAACGAAGCATACGGTAAATCTTCAGCCGTAGCACTAGAACGCACAGCATACGCATGTTCATTTCCAAAATGTGAGAGATAATGAGTTACCGCTTCCACTACATCAGAAGGGATTTCTACTAGCATAATTACTTCTCTAATCTTCTTACTCATTTCACCAATTTGAGCTCGCTCTTCCATTTTCAACTTTGTTAGTTGCTGCAACAAAGTTTGAAGCTCTTCATTTTGCTCGATAGCCTTTTCATATCCTACCGTTGTAACACAAAAACCTTCAGGTACTTGTATACCTTGAATGTTTGTTAACTCCCCTAAATTCAAACCTTTTCCACCAACTAGTGAAAGCTGCGTGTTTTCTATTTCCTGAAAATCGAGAACGAAAGAACTCATGTAACATCTCTCCTTACTATGCATGTGTTCTTGATTGTAGCAGGAGTAAATACGAATAAACAGTCTATTTCGAACTTGATTTACATGATATAATTAAGTTAGGAAGAGATATCTCCCCCACTCTAATCCACCCCAATTACATCACCAAACTTAAACATCCTTTGATTATGAAAAGCATTGGTACAAGTAATCGTCTGATTTAATGGATTTATATCAGCTACTGTTATGTAATTTTTATATAGATAGCCATTTTTATAATATGTAAATAACACCTCTTCTTCACCTAAATATGAAATTAACAGTTTATTTTCAATCCTTTCTTTTGCATCTTGCGTTAAGATTGGACGCGGGACCTTTGTTTGCTCCTGTATCATTTCTTTAATACAGACGAACTGCTCTGGCATACTAGCAAATGGTTAAATATACTACAGTGGTTTTCTTATCATTTGATTAGCTGTTATTGAAGTATATACGTTCGTATTTTAATGATGATTTGTAATTATCGATTGAATGTTTCTTACACTGATAAAAAGGCCAATACCTTTAGCGTACAGGGTATTGGCCTTTTCTATGTGAAAAATTGCTTAGCGGACGAAATTCACGTTTTGTTGAAGCTATCCCTCCAAGTAAAAATGGACAGTTTTGTTTGGAGCCGTTATATAATTTTTAAATTGATGGACATGTAATTTTAAACTAAATTATATACTCGACACTCTTCACTAAATAAATTCGTATCATATGTATGTTCTATATAAATTTGGTGCCATACCATAAAGGCTAATACTGTCCAAATTTTACGACTATGATCACCTTTATCTGTGCGATGTGCCTCCAGTAAATTTAATACATATTGTTTATCAATTAAATGTTCGGTTTTACTTTCTTTAATAATATTCAGAGCCCAGTCATACATTTCATCTTTTAACCAATGACGGATTGGCACTGGAAAACCGAGTTTCTTACGATCTAGTACATGATCTGGAACGATACCACGTACGGCTTCACGTAAAATAGCCTTTGTAGTTCTATTGGCAATTTTTAATTCTGTTGGGATTTTAGAAGCGACATCAAAGACTTCTTTATCTAGAAATGGAACACGTAATTCTAGTGAGTGAGCTGTAGACATTTTATCCGCTTTTAATAAAATATCTCCACGTAACCATGTGTACATATCAATGTATTGCATTTTACTTACATCATCATAATCCTGAATTTCATTATACAGTGGTTTGGTTACATCCTTGTAGTTAACACTTTGATTGTAAGACTTTATTAACTTCATTTTCTCTTCTTCACGGAAGATCTTTGCATTACCATAATAACGTTCTTCAATTGGTGTACATCCGCGCTCTAGAAAGCTTTTCCCTTTAAACCCTTCTTTAAGCACTCCACTTAAAGCTTTTAAAACCGTTCTCCCGGAAGTAGGAATGTATGAGAACATTTTTAAAGAGTTTGGCTCACGATAAATATTATATCCGCCAAATAGCTCGTCTGAACCTTCACCAGACAGAACAACTGTTACATGTTTACGTGCTTCTTTTGCAACAAAGTACAATGGTACTGCTGCTGGATCTGCTAATGGATCATCCATGTGCCACATGATTTTTGGGAATTCATTCATAAATTCTTGCGGTGTTACCAACACACTATAGTTTTTTACTCCTAATTTCTCAGCAGTTTCTTTCGCTACATCTATTTCGCTAAATCCACGGTGCTCAAAACCAACAGAGAATGTTAGGAGATTGGGATTTATTTCTTTTGCAATAGAAGCAATAATAGATGAGTCAATCCCGCCAGATAAGAATGCACCTACTGGAACATCACTGCGCATATGTACTTTTACTGAGTCATATAATACATCACGAATTGCTCGAATGTGTTCCTCTTTTGTTTTATCTGAAGCATTGAAATATGGTTTCCAGTAGCGATAAACCTCTAGCTCTTTTCCAATTTCTTTTATGAAATAATGACCAGGTTCAATTTTATTAATATCATTTGTTAATGTTTCTGGTTCTGGTCCGTATTGGTACGTAAAATAATGTTGGAGAGCAGTTGGATTCACACCCTTATCTTGCATTACATGTAAGATACTTTTCTTTTCAGATGCGAAGAAAGTTATATCGTTCTGTTGTGCAATGTAAAGTGGTTTAATTCCAAAATGATCGCGAGCACCAAATAATCTTTTCTCTTGACGGTCCCAAATAACAAAAGTATACATTCCACGAAGATAATTTACACATTCTTCTTTTACTTGGGCATATAAGGCAACAATAACTTCCGTATCTGACTGAGTTGAAAAACATGCTCCCTGTTTAATTAACATTTCACGTAATTCTATATAATTATAAATTTCACCATTGAACATAAGTATATAGCGCTCATTTTCATATGCTAGCGGTTGATGTCCCGCATCCAAATCAATAATACTTAACCGTCTAAACCCAAATTGAACATGCTCGTCACGAAAATATCCCTGGTCATCCGGACCACGGTGGTATAACAGATTCGTCATATTTTCAAATTGTATTTTCTCTGTTTCTGAATATCTTTTTGCAGTATTATACAAGCACCCTACATAGCCACACATTTTTTTACCTACTTTCAAATTATCTACTCTCTAAAATTTTTATAGTGTAATCCACTTTCAATAAAAGTCAAAAAATACGTTCGTCAATTAAAGCTTAACAAATATTTAATGCTTATAAATTAATATTCATCTCATAAATAAGTTCTAAGACATTTTTTTGATGATCTAAACTAATTGAAACTTTAATTAAATTATATATCTATAACAACATAGGGCAATGTTACTTTTTCTATTATAATGATAGATATGTTCTATCTCCCCTCTAATAGTTACTCGAAATTCAATCATTATTTAATTAAATTTCTTATCTGCTCTTTACTTTGTTCAGAAATAGGGAACCCTAATTTTGTAATTTCATTTGTAAGTAATTCAATAAAATTTCTAGTGCCAAACCCAATAAATTTATCTCTACGCAAGATAAGGTTAACTTTCCTACTAATTCTAGGATTTACTATAGGAATTGCTGATAAATCATTATCTACAGTAATATCAAGTAAAGTTTTAGAGACAATTGTCACTCCAAATTCATTTCTAACAAGATCAAATAACGATTCGATACTAGAGGTCTCAATAATTGGAGACAAGTTTATTTTTTGTGGTAAACATGTATAATTCAATAACTTTCTGCATTCATGACTGTCTGGGAACAAGATTAATGGTAATTTATTCAATTCTGAGAATTGTATTTCTTGTTCATTAACTAGTGAATGGTTATTTGATACCACTAAAAATAACTCTTCTGTGTATAATGGTATTTTTACAATTTTTTCATCTTCGAATACGTACTCGGAAGAATCAATTGTAACAGCAAAATTAACCTGATTCTGGTTTATTAATTCTAGTATTTCATCCGAACTTATAATTTTTACTGTTACCTCTGGATAATTTTTATGAAAATCTAATAATAAAGTGGAGACTAAGTCTGTTAGTTCGCCAGGCAAAGTGGCAATTGCAATTTTACCTCCTTTTATCTCCTTTAATTCACTGATTTGTTCTTTAACATTATCTAATGCATTAAAAATATTTTTACATTCGTTGGCTAAAATAGAACCAACGTCAGTTATGGCTATTTTCTTTCCCATGCGGTCAAATAACGGCATACCTATTTCGTCTTCAAGAGCTTTAATTTGATGGCTTAATGTAGGTTGCGTAATACCTAGCTTATCTGCTGCTTTTGTAAAATGAAGTTCTTTATAAAGTGTCATGAAATACTCTAACTGTCTTAATTCCATATAAAAATAATCTGCTACTAAAAATATAGACAAATGTATATTCTTAGAGTATTCCTGCTTCTACGTGCCCTGCCTCGCTAATCACTTGCTACTACAGTTTGCTGTGACACTCCACAGGCGTAAATTCCGATGTAGCCCACCGTACATATATACAATCTATTTATGTTAGTACTGTATATTTTTTTGCTTGTAAAAGGTTGATTGACGCGTTCAAATCTCTATCCATTACATTTCCACAATCACATGTATATACTCGGTCAGACAGCTTTAAATCCGACTTTTTTTGACCGCAACATGAACATAACTTTGACGAGGGATAGAATTTATCTACTTGACGTAGTTCAATTCCATATTCCCTACATTTAGTTGATAACCATGTTTTAAAAGCATAAAAACATTGTTGTGCTACAGCTTTAGATAGATGTTTGTTCTTCATCATACCTTTCACATTCAAATCTTCTACTGTAATAAACGTTGGCTTGGTTTTCACCACA
>NZ_VLTE01000063.1:0-35389 GCF_007558965.1 Bacillus sp. HY001
GAAACGTACTATTTTTTTAGAAGAGGTTTGTTTGGATCGTGAAAAATTTGATATTAGTTTATATAACGTACATAAATATTTAGAAGAAAACTATCATGCGAAAACAGCAAATAAAAAGGAACAAGCACTACATAGTCGCATTATAGAACATATTAATTTTCGCAACCAACGCTTATTTTTACATACATTAGATAGAGAAGTAGTTGAAATTAAACTAATGTTTGTAGCTGATGAGGTAAGATATGAGATGGTATTTCAAGAACATTGGTATAAAAACCTATTAGGTTATCATCGTACAATGGAAGATATAGTAGATTCTTTTATGGAAACCAATACACCTTTATTAAAAGTAATAGAACAGGAAGAAGGTTAATATTGCTATTAACCTTCTTTTTTTATCAGACGTTCTTTCACAAATTGGATAGTTTATATTCTGTTCAATTTGTGAAGTGTAGGTTTTCTTCAAAATGCCCCTGGTTCTTATATACCAAACAGGTTTTAAGGTTTCCAGGAGCGGCAGCGGGATGGGGTTGTATTATGTATTGTTTTATCTGCTGGTTACATCATTAATAGAGGTTCTTGAAATGTTTTTGAAAATGCAGTATAGACATAATAACTATTATTTCGGAGGTTTCACTATGAATAAAGAAAAATACGAATACGAGAAATCATTTATTGCAAACCTGAGAAGAGAATGTACACAACAACACATATTAGAATACGTTAATTCATATGAAAAGAATGCTTTTACAAAAGAACAAATGGAAGAACTCAAACAAATAGCAAAAGAAGCACCACTCACAATGATGTTTGGACATTATTTAGTACCTGTAAAACCTTATGGGAGTGAAGGGTTAATCCCAAAATATGATGAATGCAATACTTCCTGTATTAGTAGTTCTGGAGGAAGCTGCTGTCGTTATTTTGAAGGAAAATTAGGAGATCATTACACGATGTGCAGTAAATATGTGTCGTTGTAATAGAGAATTATCGAAAATAGTTTAGTAGAAATACTAGACTTTTTTTATTTTTCCATTAGAAATAAACCATACATGTGTGTATAGAGGAGGTGTATGATTTGGAGTTTTTAAGTTTAAATGAAATCAAAGAAGTAGCAAATTCAGAAGGTATAGATATTATAGAAGCAAAGGTACGAAAAGGGGTAGATGAGTTACCTATTCTTTGTTTTAAAAGTGATTCGATAAAGGATATAGCTGATTTCTTCATGTTTGCAAGAAAAGCGAATATAAACACTATATTTTGTTATACAGAAACGTATGAATCTGATTTTTTTCGTTTAGATAGTACAGATATTAATCGTTTTATTGATGTAGACATCATAGAAAGAGAAACTGTCTTAGATTATATCTTAGAAGACATTGAAGTGTACAATGAACAATTTGAAAAATATGAAGAAGGAGAAGAATGTAATCGTGTATTATTTTTCTATAAAGATCGTATGGAACACTGCATCGTTCTTAGAAAAGAATGGGTAGAAAGAATCCTATCAAGAGAAGAAGCAATGTTTCGCATTTTAGCTGACTACGCTGACGAACTTCAAGCACTAGAAGAAGCATGGGAAGAAGATAAATAAAAAACCTTGCTATTACAAGGTTTTTTTCTAATAACCTAATCCACAAATTAAATAGTTTATATTCTATTCAATTTGTGGAAGAACGTTTCTCGAAAAAACTTTACAAACATACAAACATAATTAAATTTATATTGTCTACTTTATATCTATTGGAGGAATTTTTATGACTATCGATATAGCAAGGTTTATTTTATATGTAGTAATGATTGTTTTGATTTTGTATTACTTATACATTGCAGTAATTGAAATTTTAATACATAACAAATTTATCTATGGGAAGCATTTTCCTAAGGAAGAAGACTATCGTGATTTTGTAATAAGAAATAGCCGAAATAACGATGCATTTAATAAACGTTGATTCTACGTCAAAGGGATACACCTTACCCAGCATTTTTTAAAGGCTTATTTAGGCGATTTACAAAAATTGAAGAGATTTGATGTTTTGTTTTTAATTGAATTGAGGGGATAATTATGTCTGAGGGAGAATTGGCCGCATGGTTACATGTGGGAAGTGCTGGATTGATTGGTACGATAGGTCTTTTCGTTGCTATTTACAGATCATATAGCAATGAAAAGCAATTTGAAGAGGAAATGGAACAATTAAGAGAAGACCTGGCAAGAGAACAAGAAGAACGAAGAAAACGATTAGAGCAACAGAACAAAGAATTCCAGGAGAGAAGAAAACAATTTGAGAACAAGTTATATGGTAGAAAATAAGTGGATTTCACTTCTTTGTTTCCGTGTGGATTCCAGGTTTCTCAAATCCGCATGAAAAAGGCTGCGATTACATATAAAGTACAAACTTATTTTATTGCTGTTTGCTTTATATAAGCAAAAACAAGGATAAATCAGAGTATAAATATAATGTTAAACATAAACAGTAATAACAATATAAACGTAGAAGGTGATTGAATGCTGAATGAAGACAAAGATCAGAATGAACTAGAAGAAGACGATGATGAAGGACGCGAATTTAAAACGATCCCCATTTCCGAAGCAGTCCGACTTCAAAAACTTGAACGAGATAGAAGAAATAAAGAATTTCATGAAAAATTAGATAAACTAAAAGAAAAAACTGCAAAATTAAAAAAGGAATATGAAGAGAAGTATAAAAAGAAATAAATGAGCTCTCCTATGTCACTTATGTGGGAAATACTCAACTGAACTCCAATCAAAAATGGAGCAATCTATATACATCTAAAGTAATGTTTAGGCGTATGTGGATTGCTCCATTTTCATTTTATTTTAAAACCACAATACAAAGTAATGTGTTGCTATGTTTGCTAAAAACGTTACTAAAAACATTAAAACGAACTCAAAAAACTTTTTCATATGTATCACTCCTCTTTCTTTTGACTTAATACATAGTAGATTTTATTCCGTACTTTTATAAGAAAAAAAGGTCTGAGGTGGTCGAATTAAAATTTTGTAGTTCTTTGTTACTTTCTAAAAAAGGACAAAATAAAAAAAGAAGGGAATATTCCCTTCTTTTTTATTTTCTATGGTAGTGTATTCTAATGTATTTTAACGGCATGCTGTGCAGCCTAAATTGAATGGAGCAGAATAGAGGTGAATTTGGTGCACAAGAATATACCAAAATGTTGACTATTAGTCAACAACTTGGATATAATGTACATATAGTATTCAACATAACTTTTTCAATTTGTATTGAAGAGAATGAATACTGAATGTATAAGTTTATAAGCTTTAAGCATAAAATAAAAAAGGCAGAAGCTTGAGAAACTTCTACCTTTCGTAACCCAAATGCTATTGTGGAAGATAGCAGGCGCGGTTGTTTTTACAATTTAATTAGTTTTGAGATTGAGAACCGTCCTTTTTTCCGAGTAGGGCGGTTTTCGCTTTTTTGTATAAGAAAGGGATTACAGTGATCGTTAAGGTTCCTAAACCTATTCCGATTCCTTTAGCATATCCGCTTACGAATTCAATTAAAAATGCGATCATTCTATCACCTCCCTCCCTACTGGATGGAAGTGAGATGACCCGCCTACTATATAGCTTAATTTAGGTTACCTTTTAATTGTATTACGTTTCAAAATAAGACACAAGATATATGTATAAATTCTTTCTTTATTTAATTTTTTAGTAGTATCATCTTTTCTATTTAAAATAGAAAGAATATTCTAATATTTATTTATCAATTCACTTTAAAAGCGTTGTTCTCATGCAATTTGTAGAATTGTGGTAATATTTAGAGAAATAGAGATGTTTTGAGGAGGACGTAGTGAAATGAGTACAGGTGTTTTCGTGTATGAAGTAGTTATGCAGCAACTCAATGATTTTTATCAACTAATGTTATCACAACAATTGATAAAAGCATCGGAATTAAAAAAAGAAATTGATGAGAAAATTGAACAAATCAAAGATGCAAAAGAAGAAGAAAAACAACATCAAAACTTATTATTATATTATTCTTTACTAGATTTTAAATATAGAATGCTAACGGACCGAGTAAGTATTCGAAAAGATAGTTTCGATATAATGAATGATTCAATCAATGAAACAACAGATACGCTGATAGCGTATTATTATCATTCTTTCAAAGCGGAACACGCTCTGATGTTTAGTATCTATAACGAAGCGAGAAGACAATATGAAGAGGCTGAAAGCCTATTAGGACATATTTCGGATGAATTAGAACATGCAGAGTTTTATCAGAAATATGCGGTGCTACATCACCATATTTCTCAAATGTTAACATCGATTGAGTACACGAATAAAGCAAAAACAATCTTTGAAAAGCATGCTGGATATGAAGTGAAAGTAGCTTCTTGTGAAAATACACTAGGAACAGCTTGTATATTCTTAAAACAATTTGAGAAAGCAGAAGAACACCTGAACCGATCTATCGATCTTCTGAAAAAACATAATGCAGACAAGCTTATTTTAGTAGTTAGACATAACCTGGGATTGCTATATGCAACACAAAACCTTTCTACATTAGCAATTCGTCATTTATCAGAAGTGACAGAGAAAATCCCAACACACTTCAAAGCATTGTTCTTACAAGCACGCGAACATTATAAATTAAAAGAAACAGCTACTGCAGGGGAACTTATTGCAAAAGGACTAAAGGTGTGTCAGGAAGTAGGAAATGAAGAATATATGTATCATTTCAGTATTTTACGCTCTCTAAATGATGATGAATCTGTTGAATTATTAGAAGAAGAAGTGAAAAAAGGTATTACTTACTTCAAGGATCAAGATTTATGGGATTATGTAGAAGAATATAGTGAAGTATTAGCAGTTCGCTTCCGAAAATTGAAAAATCATGAAAAAGTAAGTGATTATTTTGATGTATGTTACGAAGCGAAACAAAAATTATTAAGTAAAGGAGCATTAAAATGATGAAGAAACTTGTGTTAGCGACGTTGGGGTTAGTAATAACATTATCAATTGGTTTAAATACAGGTGATACACAACATGCTCTGAAAAAAGAGGAAATTATTCAGTATTCACATGCGGACCATTTTTAATTGATGTAAACAAAAGAGACCTCTCAAATGAGGTCTCTTTTGTTATAGGGTAATGACTCGTTTCCCTTTTATTGTAACAAGGTATACAAAATATGTACATTTGAACCATATTTATTCGTCTTCGTCTTCAAAATCGCGTAAGCTCTCAAGTAATTCTGTAAACGTTGCGCAAATAGGGTAAATAGCTTCTTCTATATCCTCTTCTTCATGATCCCAAAATACGACTGTTGGCGATGCAGGATTGTTTCGATAATCAAAACATAAGAAATTTCCAAACGAATCACTTGCGAAAGGATATACGCGATCTACGAGTCTATCTTTTATATTCTCGTATCGTTGAACAATCGAATACTTATCATCAATATGAAGTGTTAATAAATCATTAAATGTACTTTCATCTTGTCCTGGTATATCAAATACTTTCGGGCGAGGATATCCTCCGTCACATTCTTTCACACATTCAATAAAATCATTAGGTAGTTTAATGTTAAAATATTGCTCTACTTGTTTGATTTCATTATCTGTAACTTCTTCTTTACTTACACCAATCCATACAATATTATTCATTGTTAAACCTCCCTATTTTTCACCTTTTTTGCCCCAAATATTATATCCACCAGTATGACCAGTTTTCTCATGCAGGAACGCGTCTACGAGCTGCATTCTACCTGTATCCTGATGGTGATGCCATGTATACGTCTTAGGTTTTTCACCCTTCTTAAATAGTTCAATTTCCTCTGCTGTAAATTTAGCAGCCAATTTTGGATCTTTTACTATTTGTTCGTATAACAGCTTATTACATATTCTATCATGTGTAGGTCTTGTTTTTTTAAAGTCAGCTTCTTTTAGTTTAACTTCAGCAAAAGCATCGAAAATAGGGAACCCATCTAGATCATACGGTACACCTGAAACTGGATGCCTATCTCCCGCCAACTCCCCTTTTCTTAATTTGATTGTCTTTGGACCATTTTTACCTTCATAAGTATAGGTGACCACTTTCTGTAAGTATTGCTCAGTGCTACCGATTCCTGCATATGAAAGGTGATTACCACCTTTAAACTCATAGTTATTTAATATATGCAATGCATTTCTGTATGCTGGGGAATTCATTACAAGTGATTTTCCTTTATTAAGACCAGTAATAGCAGCTACCTTCCCTACTTGTCCTGCTTTACTAAGACCCTTATCACCCAGAAGTCCGAGTCCTAAAGTTGCTACACCATAAGCTACATAATGCTCTCTACTTTCCAGATTCCCATTCCAAAACTTATTCATAAATGTATCTGAGAAAGCGTTCCATGCGGCAGGAATAGTTTCTTCATAGTTTACAATCGCATCTCGCATATTCAACCAGGTTTCTTTATCACCTAAGGATATTAGTCCTTCCCACGCATCCACTGCACCATCTACAAACCCAGTAGAAATACCAGTCCACGCAGCATTTAAATCCTTTTTATTAAAAAATGACTCTTCTGATTTGGGAGGTAGTTTTCCGCACATGGCACCTTCTTCTATATTGGAATCAACTAAATTTCCGCCATACAGCTCATCTGCTTCTCGGAATTTAACAGCTGCACGTTCTAATTCTGCTGAAATTTTATCTAACTCCTGAAGTATATTAAACATCATTGGCTTTGCTTCGTTGAACATATGATAAAACCGATTGCTACTTGCTCCGCTCCATTGAGAAGCTATGTATTCGGTTTGTTGATATAAATCTTTATGTATGTATTCCAGGGTTGATCTGGCACTTTTTACGTTTTTGGCCGCCTGTTCCAATTGTTCAGGTGTTACCTTGATTTGCGTACTCATTCCATCCCTTCTTTTCTATCGATTAGTAAGAAAATTATAACATGTTGCTATTAGGGGTCTGTGTAGCAATGGAACCTTCTTAACGTATGGTAAAACAAAGTTTTTTGCTCTAATAATTCCTTAGCGTACGAAATTCGCGTTTTGTTGACGAAACCCCGAATAGATTCGTAGTTTTTCTGATGTAATAACTTTCAGAACAGCTATGAATCTATTTTTTTATCAGGGGTACCGCTAGTATTTCGAAAAACCCCCACGCTAAGCAAAAAAATACAATAAGCTGTCCAAATGGACAGCTTATTTACATAATTCTCGAAAGCGGAAGTCAATAAATCTATCATATATCTTCAGCGATTTATTGCTGAAGATACAACTGTTTTGATAATGGAATACCCTTATTGAAAAATTCTGAGTAATCGTTTAAATAATAATCTGCTACATCACTTTGACCTTGAAACATGCATGTTATGATTCCTAATTCTTTTGCAGGTAGCAAATCTAATTCTCTATCTCCAATAGCTAGATCAATTTTGTGTTTTTGATGCAAGTAAGTATATGCTGATGGGTTGGGTTTGCGAGGAAAACCATTATCAATCGTAACCATATCTACAAAGTATTTGTCCCATCCATAATATTTTAAAATTGCTAAAACTCCATCTCTGTGTTTATGTGTCATGATTACATTCTTATCTGCAAATTTCAAAATTTCTTCCACGCCATCAAATGGTTTCATGTCTTTTGGAGACAATTCCTTTTTTAAGCTTTTAATTTTCTCTTTCTGGTCACTAGAAACATTATAGTAGTCTAGTGCATGTGAGTATGAAATCTTTAATTTTTTATAAATCTCCTGTTTATCTATCTCTTCTCCAAGTACTAGAGAGAGTATTTTGGTATAGGCAGGATATGTATTAAAAAGTGTTCCGTCAAAGTCCCATAAAATATTCAATTAAATCACCCTTTCTATTCCATTTTATCACAAGAATGTGGTAGCCATACTCTTGTTTTCTTTGTATACTCCATACACTATCGTTAACATAACGTCTCATTATCAGAATTTGAATTTTCTTATTTAATCTTGTAAGATATCCACCAAAAACACTGTCCCATATATATCTGTAAATCATTTGAAATAGGGATAAATATATTTTTTAGTTCTTCCTCAGTGTAATAGTTTTTTATGATTTCATACTTGGTTCCATTATCTAAAGTCCTTATTTTATATGTATTTGGGTCATTTTCCTTATGTACTAAAGTTCCACCCATGGAATCCATATAAATATTATCAGTCATAAAAACTACTGTTCCAGAGTCAAGCTTATCGTGTAATTGATTTAAAAATTCTTGAATTCTAAACTTTGGTATATGTGAAAACCAAAAGTTTGCAATACATCCTTCAAAGTTCCCAGGGATTTTATCCAGCTGGTAGGCATCCCCATGAAGAAAATTCACTTTAGAAAGAGGAATGTCTTTTTGATTTGCGATGTTTAATACTTCGTTGGAATAATCTATGGCTGTTATATGTTTTGCTGTTTTAGCTATAAACTGTGTCCAATAGCCTGTCCCACATGCTATTTCTAAAATAGATTGGTCTGTAAATAGTTCTTGGAGTTTCTGTTGAATAAGGGTTTGTTCTTCTTGCCGAATTGGATCGTTTCTAAAATAAACTTTTTCATATTCATGAGCCCGTTCGTTATAATACATTTTCATAAATATATCCCCCTTTATACAAATTAACTAATTGTAACATTTGTTTGTTAATTCTGTATATTGTTTTTTTGTGTTGAAAGAGTTGAATATTATATACAATTTCAGTTAACATAACGTCTCATTATCGGTAGCAAGGACAAAAGCGTCCCCTTACTCTCGCAAGGCATCTACCTTTTTTCTTTCTATAATTCTATACATCTTTTTATACATTCCTATTTTGACTCGCCTTTTGTCCTCCCCATAGTTCCCTATGTCTCCCGATTTTTTGCATAAAACTTTGCATACTCTTAACGTGTTTTTTTCCGAAATGCTGGCGATACTCCATTAAGATAGAAAAAGACTTAACCTTTTTAGGTAAGTCTTTTTTTGTTTATGTGTATATGTTTATATTATACTTAAACTACTCAGATATTATTTATGAAAGGAGCTATTTATGAGGCTGTCTAAAGCAGAAATCACTTTTTTGAAAGAACTAGATAAGTACGCTCAATATAAGCGTGCGGATAATTCATCAAAGCTAGAAAGATTAATGGATCTAGGATTGATTGGAGAGAGCTATGGGTTGTACTATACGACTAAGAAAGCTCGGGATTTATTTGAGAGATTGGAAGAAGAAAGAAAGCAAAAAATAGAAGCGGTGGTTTTGAGAGATAAGGCTTTTGTGGTGGATACTACAGAAGAAATAAATCGATTACGCGCAGAAAATGAACAATTAAAAAAGGCTGTGTCATTCCAAGACGAATTTATTGATTGGAGTAGAAAGCATTTTGAAGATTTAATTATGAACTTAGATATAAACATTGATAAATACGGATATAGTAATTACAAAGATAAGGATGACTACATAGATGCGAATGTATCTAGTTTATATAACCGTTTTTATCAGAGATATAAACAAAAGTTCCCTATTTTTTAACTTTGATTAGGCAGAAAGTAGTGTTCGAATGGCCAGGCATTAGCGAAGTAGTTGTATTTTTGACATAGCGTATAAATCCATTCACTTCCACCTTTTCGGGTATTGGGGTAAAAATACCCCAATACGACTGAGTTTTTAGTGCTGACGTTTCATGTCATTATTTTCTAAAAAACAACATTGACACAAAAATACCCTTGGGAGTATACTTATCTTACAATTTACAAAATTTACATAAAAGGAGGTGTGCATATGTCAAATCCATTTACTTCACGTTTTACGAAACGCTTTTTCATTGTGTTTGGTGCTTTCTGGGGAAGTTATCTTGTTCCAGCAATTTTACCCTTTTCTATTTTTTATTTAACACCGTTTGTTGTAATATTTGGTCTCCCTATTTATTTTACAATGCAAGATAACAAAGGAAAGAATAGTTGTATAGAACTTATCCGTAATAAATACAATCAAGAAAGTGTATTAACAGTAGAAACGTACCATCCTAATTTAGAATGGGGGTTTCTTACGTTGACTCAACAATCATTGTTTTTCGTTCCTAAGAAGGGTGAAATAATGATTGTTTCTCTTAACTCTATATCGGAATATGGATTTAAAGGTATTGGGACGGGAGACTTTACAACAACTGTATCAAGAATTGGAAATACAGGTGTGAACATTGGTAGTACAAGAGAGAATAAAGCTCCTGTTTTTTATTTTTATCTAACAGAGATAGATGATTTATTTTATTTTCATACAAGAAAACATGAGAAGATGTTTAAAGCGATGCAAAGGATTTTAGGAACAGATACAAGTAAATTAAAGAGTAACTATTAAACAAAATAAAGGTAGAAGGTTGAAAATGATGTACTTGTTTCACCTCTTACCTCTATTTATTATTATATGAAAATAATTTATTTTATATGCTCACATTTTTAGGGAATTAATGTATAATTATGACATGTTAAATACTATAGGGGGCACGGTATAATTATGAAAAAGATAACAAAAGGACTTATTACAGTTTTATTATCTACAACATTATTGGTTGCATGTAGTAATGATGAAAAAACTACAACAACTACACAGGAAAAATCGTCACAATCACAACAGAAAGAACAACAATCTGTTCCACAAGAGGTTTTAAAACAAACCAAAAATTTGAAACAAGTCGGTGGTGAATCTGTTGTGTCTAAAGAAGTTGAAAGAAATAGTTCGTCAGGAGTAGCTGCGAGAGCTGGATATGTTTATTATATGTATTCTGATAAAAAACAAACTTTTGTTTCGATTGCGGATACAAAAAAAGATAAATGGGTTATAAAAGATAAAGTTATTTCTCAAACAGATTCAGTTCCGTACGGAACTGCGTTTTTTGCTGAGGATAAAATGTTCTTTATCGATGAAAAAGGGGAAATAAAAAAACAGGTACAACTTCCAAAAGTTTCTACTCATCTTATGTCAAGCGAGGACACGGGTTATGTAAGAACAAGTAAGGGGGATGCGGCTTTTTTAACTACGAAAGATATGTTCAAACTGTACTATGAAGATGGAACAGAAAAGGAATTTCCAATGACAGATTATTTTTCTATCAAATCGAGGAATGATTTCATAGATGTAGATAAGAACATAGTGTACCTCAATGAAGGTACAGATTTTACAATGTATGATTTGAAAAAAGGTAAATGGGTTTATGATGAAAATGGAAAACAAGTGAAATATGGGAAGACGCTTTCTGATATAGTTATTCCATTCCAGGATTATATGATTAGGATTAATGGTGGTAATGGAAAAGATCGTTTTGTTTATCTTGATGAAAAACTTAAACCAAAAACTGTTTCGGGACAACAAATTCCTGGACAAGAATTTACTGTTGGCGATAGCCATGGACAATTTTTAGTAGAAAAAGATAAATTAATCAGTGTTCGATCATTTAAATTTGAAGGGGAAGAATCTGTACAATACTTTGAATACAAAAAAGCAAAATAACGGCATTTACGAGAAAGAAGAAAATCAGTGATTTTCTTCTTTCTCTTTTTTTGTTGACTTTTTTCAAATTTGCGCTAAAGGAAATTTGGAATGAGGTGATCTATATGTGGAGTATTGATTTAGTTGTTTATTTGCTTGGAATGACAGGTATAACATGCGTATTAAGTATCTGGGTAGGTTTAGTATTAGAAAAGAGAAAAACGACAATAGAAGGAAAATAGAGAAGCGATTTCTGTAAAGAAATCGCTCTTTTTTATTTTTGATTGTTATAAAAAGAACAAAATGTGAGCATGCTCATTCACAGAAAAGAAAAATGAAAAAAGTTCTTTTTCTAAAAAAGGGGTTTTTCAAAATCGCAGGTATATACAATTGCACCATTCAACAAGTAATCAAAATCTAATCATTATAAGGGGGATTTACTAATGCAACCTGAATTCAAAGAGCAAGACGTCAAACAAGAACAAGAGAAGAAAAAAGAGAAACGCGATTTGATTGGACCTTTGCTAAATTTCGGTGGAGGATTGCTGCGTTTTTTGGCTTCTGTCGTAGATAAATTTATTAAATAAATAGTAGTTTTATATTAAAAAATACATACGCTTGACAATCGATAGAGAAATAACTTACTATTGGTGTACATTATAGTGTTAACCATAGTTATCATCAATAGTGATTTCTATGGTGATCGCATGAAAGGGGTATGAAAAATGGCAAAAGTATTCGATGCACGTCGAGCGATTTTTATTCCAGCAACAGGGGGACATCCAGAAGGGGCGGAATACCGTGTAGCTTGGGGCTATGAGCAATGGGGACAACCGACTGCGGTTACAAAGGTACAAATGGTATATAACAACAAAGTGGCGGGGCGTCTAAGTCCTTCTTATCCAGATGGAACACTTGATGAACGTACAGTTTTACTGGCACTTGATTTAGTGAAAAAGGGATATGGTACAAGTTCTAAAAAAAGTAAAGTTGTACTTGTTTTAAAAGAAATCCAACCAAACGAAACACAAGAAGAAGTATTAGAAAGAACAGAAGACGAAGTGCACGATATGAACATTGAAATATTCAGTGTACCTGGGGCCGCTACGAGTCCTGTTGTAGGAATTGAACTACAAAAACAAGTCGAGCTAGAAGGAAACTTGGTTGCATTTATTTTTGCGGTAGATGTTGCTTAGTTTAGGGAAATGGAACACGCTTGTCTAAAGCGTGTTCCGCGCGCTATTATTAATGTAATAGGAATAAACGTTGTATTTAAATAAAGATATAAAGTAGATGCATAATAGGAACAAATATTGTATTTAAATACTTCTGAGTCTGATTAGACACGCATTGAATCATAACAAATATTGTATTTAAATTTGTAAGTGTCATCTACACTGATAAATTTCATATTAAATCATAACAAGTATTGTATTTAAATACTTCTGAGTCTGATTAGACAGCATATTGAATCGTAACAAATATTGTATTTAAATCGGTTTCCGAATGATTTGTGAAACGATAAGAAATTTTAATCAAAACATATAATGTATTTAAATGCTCAATAGCTATTTTTCTGCGTTTTCTGTGAAAAAATGAATCATAACAATCGTTGTATTTAATTAAAAAAGCTTCTAATAAAAGTATAATCATAACAAGTATTGTAATAGGAAAAGACGATCCAAATGGATCGTCTTTTTTTGTTCCCTTTAAAGGTTAGAAAGTCTGTTGGATTCGCCAAGATTCCCGAAATAAGCGGAAATCGATAGGGAAGCATGTGGAGCCTTGTTAGAAAATGTCTATGGAAGTAATCGCCATGCACTTTGCCGCGCAATAGCGAGGACGGACAAAAATATCTGTATTGCTATCAAAACACGTCTATTAGGCGTGTTTTTTATGGACATTTTCATCTTTTCTATTATTATTTCATCAATATTTTAATTAGAAGAGGTGATAAATGATGGATATAACATTAGAGCAATTAGAAAAAATGTCGGACCAGGAATTATTAGAGTTTGCGGTAAAAAACATGGAAGATACAAAAAAGATGTGCGTATTTTCCAAAGATACTAGCGAAATTGACGGCTTTAAAAAGAGACCTGTATATACATTTGATTCTATAAAGAAATACATTGAATGCGATAAAGAAAAGGGAACATTAACAGTACCTTTTATTGATGAAAGGGAAATAGATGTTTTTAAGAAAGTTGTTTTTTCGGAACGAGATCGAGCGGATCGTATACATTGGAAAAGTTTTTTCAGTGTTCTTCGTGTTACGGTAATGAATGAACTATTTGGACTCGTTACAACGAATTATGAATGTTTAAAAGTAAACAGAAAGGAAGACCCAAGGTTTCCCAATGACATGAGAAACGATAGAAAAGAAGAAAGAATGTACTTTGATTATAAGAATAATATATTTCAGCAAGTTCCTGATAAAAAGATGAGGCAAGATGAAGAAGGTTCGGAAGAACATAATCAACATATTGAAGAATTCAATCGAAGAAATGAAATGAAAGATTACCTATTAGAACGATTGGATGAACTGCAATATCGTTATTTACGAGCATTTGATAAGGTATATGAATTAGATCATAGCCCTGGGCAACAAAAAAAGGAATTAATCCATTATTATCAAACATGGAATCAGTTTTTTACAGAAGAAATGGAACAAGGGATGCAAGTTGCATTGGTTTACAACCATATTAGTTTAGAAGAATACAAGATTTTTATAGAAGTGATAAAGCGGTATCAACCAATTGTACAAACAAAATACAATGAATTGTTAACGGTTGCTGTTAATGAAAAAGGAGAGGTTGATAAGGATTGGTATCGACAAAAATTAGAATCGGTCACATTATTTTTAATAGATTTTATCAGTGAACGTAAAGAAAACAGTGAGAAATATGGATTCTTCGCATGGGAAATGAAAGATAAAACAAAGGTAATGAATCCTACCATATCGGAGGTTGAAAGAAGAAGTTATTATATGGACGTTGCATCCAAACCAATCGATGAAGAAAGAAAAAATAAAGTTGTTATGGAGTATTTAACAAACAAAGAAGAAAGTAAAGAACTCAAAATCATTGAAAAACCTGCTGCATTGGAAAAAGACGATCATCAAATTATTTTAAATATCGTGAGAGGTCGTAGGGAACGCCATAACGATGTAGCGTTATTCTTCAATACTGTCGCTGATAAATCGAAGATTCCTGTTGAGGATTTGTACCAGTATTTAAATGATTTAGTAGAAGAACGAAATCGAAAAGAAAGGGAATAATATCCCTTTCTTTTTTATGGGATTCCGTCAACACTTTGTACACCCTATTTTGTAAAAATAATAGCAATCTACTTTGTCATATCATATAAATTAAATTTGTCTTCATAAAAATCTGTTTGATTAAATGTGAATCCAGTAATTTTCCCCTCATTATCCGATTTTACTGAAATACCCATGTTTATTAATTTGTTTATGCTATACTCTAATCCTGGTGAGTTATCGCTTTTATTATGAATGTTCCAGGTGATAACAGTTCCATCTTCATCATTACTCATCTTAAAACGGTAGCCATTCCCTACATATCGATGAATATCGTCTATATTATTTTGGATAATACTATATTGACGATCATGTTCATTTTGTTCTTGGTTTTGTTTTTCTTGATCTTGTTGATTTTGTATTTGCTTTTGTTGTTTTGCCAGTAATTGTTCCGCATCTTTATTAAGCTTAATATCTACTATGTTTCCATCGTTATCTAATAATATTTCATAACCACCATTGATTAAATTGATAGCTGATTTCTCCATAGTTTCATTACGGCCCGACGCATTTCCATTAAAACTAACGGGTTGTCCGTCTTGTATCAATAATTTCCAACCAGATTTTTGGATTGCTTTCATGTTATTAATATTAGTTTCTGCATCAGCATCAGTTAAAATAGTTTTTGGAGAACGGGAATACCACCGTGAGACTTCATTATTTTCATTTTTAAAAGAAGATTCATTACTTGTACTAGAATGTTCAGTATTCATATACACAGCGATTATAAAAGCAAAAACCAAAAAGCATATAACAATCCATAAGTTTCTCCAACGCTTCATCATATTCTCCTTTATTCAAACATTATATATTATAATTTTATGTTATCAATTTATCATATAGATTACCAACTTAATACCAAGGTTAATTGTAGTAATTTTTTTAGTTTTCTTGATGGTTCGCTGTGGTTGAAATTATACTAGTAGTAAACCACACAGATTAGAGGGAGAGTCAATGAAAAAGAATTGGAATGAAGACGAGTTTTTAGAGGTACGGCAACGATTCCTTCTTTTTGGAGCCACAAATGGCAAATGGATGTTTTAGGGTAAAAAACCCCTTTTTTGTCGAATTTATGTGTTTGGTAAAATAAACTTCTCATTATGACCGTATGAAAAAATTTTAGAAAGGAAAGGTGGAATTTATAGTAATGCGTAACGTGTATCCGATAAAACACTACAGTAGTGAACATTTCGTTGAACGAAAATTGGAGATTAATGAGGAAGACCTCCAGGAAATTATCGAAGATTACTTGCGAAGGAATGCCGATTTTGATTTTGATGAGGTCGAAATCGTCAATAACCGTCCAATGAACATATGGCTCTATGCTAAGTGCAGGACATATATTGATCCTGAAGATTCGGAACAAGATGAAGTAGTATTTGATGCAGAAATAGAAATTACTGGGGACTATGATGGAAATCCTTAATAACTTATTAAAAATATATAAGGAGTCACCATAAAGAAAAGGCACTCCTACGAGTGTCTTTTCTTCGACTTGATAACCACTTTAATTTTAATAATAGTATGTATTGGATTCCCATCCAACTATCATTTTACCATATTTATCTATATTATTTGTTGAGAAAATACCAAAGTACTCGAAATGAGTGCTTTTTTATGTTAATTGAATTGCAAGAGTTCCTACTAGCTATTTTTGAGCACTTGCAGTTCTTTGTAAAAGGGATTAATCCATCAGATTTGTTAAATGAATAGTTCATTATGTCCCCTTTCAATTACTCTGTTATAAGTAAATTTACCAAGTAGGCGGTTGTACATTGTTTATGCATGGTACAAAAAAGTGTATATAACTAGATAAGCCTTTTTTGATTTTTGGCTTGACATATAAACTCTAAATAAGCAAAATCTGATGCTCTTAGCGTACGAAATTCGAGTTTTGTTAATACGACATTTATACAACTATTGCTATGACAGTGTTTTTTTACACAAATCAAAAATCCGCGTTATCATGATGCTATAACTTTTTTATTACTTTTTGTAGAACATATGGGTGGCACCGTTCTACGATTCGACTGAGCTGTGGTAGGCAAAGTCAATTTTTTATCAGCAATACCAAGAACAAACGATGACAGTATATCGATTGAAACTTCTGTCATTGAGACAGATATTTCAGAAAAACTAACAAAAAGAAAACATTATTATGAAGGAGAGATTCTATGTATTAGAGATTCTTTAAGAAATACCGCAATATCAGTTTTATCAGTAATACCAGCAATAGGGGTACCGCCAATACAAAAAAACTAAATCAAGGAGGAAGAAACATGAGGATTTTGAAGGATGCTTCAACTAAAGGACGCTTTAGAAAAGTGAAATCTCATGTATTTTTTTATGTTTAAAGCATCATAAGATTTGAATTTAAGCATAAAGTGAATACTGTACAAAAAAATTTAATCGATGAAATGGAGGATGATAGTGACAAAAAGAAAACAAACATTGATTTTTAATCAGAATGGGAGGAAGAAAATAAGCAATAACATTAGCACCAAGGATAAACATAATGGAAATATGTTGTTAGTAGTAAATGAGTAATTAAGTAATATAGTTTTTGGTTGAAAAAGAGTTATGGAGGTTGCCAGAACTCGCCTGATGTGGTTTCACGGCTGCATTAGTCCTCGTTAAAAAATGGATGGGTTGTTGTCTGCGGATAATGACTGACACAAGTTACACAAGACGTGATTTTCATTTGTGAACTTACGCATCAAGGACGATAATCCTTGGGGGGAGATGATCCTCGTCTACGGACAAAAATGAATTCAGCCAAATTCGTTAACGTGACAAAAATATAAATAGAGAAATTCGTAAATGGATTTATGGTTTTCGATACGAGAACAAAAATTACGGATTACACTATTAAATGTTTTTGACCATCGACTAATTTTTTATGATTTTTTTGTGGTTCCGAACGCGTTCGGAAGTGCAAAAAAGGCATAAAAAATGGTTTTTTCGGCACGTCTTCGAACGCGTTCGAAGATGGGGTGAAAAAAGTAGATGGTCATAAAACATTGATACGACGGGAGATTGAGCGGTTATATCTGCTTCTTAACGCGAATTTTGTTAAGAGCAATATAACCAGCTCAATCGGAATCTTAGGGGAAAAGTTTCATCTCCCCTTAGATGAAGTAAGCTGGGCGAGTTTTTGTTGTAATAAAATCTTAGGAACAAAGTGACTTAGAGTTTATTAACGTACAAAAATGCTTTAGTTTCGAACTAGTAAATCTTAGGAACCCTTGTGGTGAGTTAGAATTTACTAAGCTCGAAATGCTCTTCCGCTTTTTCATTTCATCTTTTCCGATCGTCTTCTTTCCATCTTTTAATCTTTATCTTTCCATCTTTGCATTTCCGTTTTTTATGTCTTATGTTTTTATCTTTTCATGTTTTTTTCGAAATCAAATTAAAATCTTTTGGGCTGCTGTGCCACAGTACGGCACAGTTCAGTTAAAACGCGTTTTAACTGAAGTCGGCGAACTCATTTTAGAAAGGGGTGATGGATATGAGTACGAAACCAAAAAAGAATAAGAAGAAGAGAAAACCACCTGAACGTGGTGAAAAAAAGAAAAAGAAAGTAGAAAAAGAGAAACAAAAGCGAAAGGCAAAGTTTAAATTATCGATTCCACAACTCAAGAAATATGGATTGGAGAATGCTTCGCGGGAAGAAATACGAGAAGTCGAAAAAATAAGGGAATGGGCGGTCAAAATACACACCGTAGGAAAGGAGAGTAACATTTGCATAGATGGTGAGAATATGGCATTTTCAACAAGGAAAAATTACGAAACAAAAACGATTAAAGTGTTGACGGACATCCATTTGAAAACGAAAAAAAATATATTCGCAATCACACAAGAAGACATTTCAAACCACATCTACGAAACCTACTCCAACAATTACACTGCAAGTGCCTACATTGCCGCGCTGGGCTACACACAGACGGTCATAAATAGGGATGAAACCCTGTTCCGAGTGAAACCTTCGTTATTAATAAGGAATGCGGACGATTCAGCTTGGACGGTGAAAGAGGATCACCAGGATAGAGACTGGATTCGTAGAGCAAAAGACTCTACAACCAAAAAAGCAACATTCGAAGAAATCCAAAAAGTAAAAGAAGAAGTCATGAAGAGTAGATATAGCCAATCGCACAAGGAACAACTATTAAAAATGATAGACCTGTGTGCAGCTCTAGGACTCCGTGTGAGTGAAGCTATTTCTATGACCTATGGAGACATTCTGGAGAAAGGGAAATCACTTCATACGCAAGGAAAAGGTGGTCATCACCGTCATAACTCGTATTCGTTACCGAATCATGATGATCAAGCAAGACAAATATTGCAAGACTTATACAATAGTCCTGATAACACAAACCCAAACAAGAAGATTTTCGAATTTCGTACGGAAGTAAAGAGAGACAAAGACGGGAATTATATAAAAGGTGGAGAAATCATGAGTGATCAAGCTGTTCAGGAGAGGATTGGTCGCATGATACGAACTTGTGCGGACCGCGCTGGCGTGAATGATGCAGATAAAACGTTCAGTATGCATTCTCTACGAAAATATTACGCACAATCACGCGTAGATTACTATAAAAAGTTCACGTTAGATGAGTTAAAACAAGAGGTAAATGAAAAATTAGCAGAAAACAAACGTTTACGAAAAGAAGAAAAAGAACGTGTTCGTAAGGAGAAGCTTGCTGGGAAGACGAAAGCACAAATTAATGAAAGAAAATATCCAAATCTGGAGAAAAAATTAGAAACGTTACGAGATCGAATCAATTGGGTTGAAAAACCATCTAAAAAGAATCCTGAGGGTATCAGACGTACAAAAGATTGGAGAGATCCACAAGAAAAAGAGTTAATTTTCTTCTTAGTCAGCTTAAGTATTGGTCACCAAAGGGTAGAATCTGCCCCTTTACACAGTAATGTGTATCGATCACTCTGTTAAACGGGGGAACTCTCAATTATTGAGACAATCTACCGTGCTAAATTCCACAAAAAGTGGATAAATGCCTAACGACTATCCTGAAAAGGAGTACACTCAAGCGAGTGGAAAAGCAGAGCATCCTATGTTTTATATAGGATGATGATATAGTCTCAACTTCTATGGAAACATAGAGCAGTTCCTTTAGGGACGCATGTAAAGTAGCGATTTACATGGAAGAAACATGGGATGTGATCAGATTTTATGCTGAGTTGTTGTATGAAATTTTGTATAATAACTAAAAAAATGAACAAAAAATACACAAAGAGAAATCTATCATTATAATAAAGACATGCATATGGATTCATAGTCTCTATGAATCAAGGGTGCAACGTACAGGTGTATGTAACCGTAGTTTGCTATGGACGTCTATCCCCTTCCAAAAGGGATGTTGATTCGCTTTTCTTCAATTAGGAGGATTAGAGAGTGCACTGGGGTGGTGGTCACACTGAAAAAGACTAAAAAACGTACTGAAAAGTACGTTTTTTTCTTGCAAAAAAAATAAATTGCTATATATTCCTTTGTAGAAAGTGACAAGGTTACTTTCTACTTGAGATACTAGAAACATCCTGTTTCTTTAATATATTGTTAAATGTTTTAATAATGAGATGAAACTTCCATTAATTATTTCCTAATATTTGCTTTTAATCATAATATAAGAACCTCCAAAACTTATATTTAAACTAAGCAAAATCCCTTGTTATAAGGGGAAAGATACGTTCCCAAACGTATCTTTTTTTATACACACAAAGGACAAACGGTATGAATATATGTATATAGTACGTTGTTGTTTTCTAGAGTTTACTCTAGTTTCATTTTTTCATCGAGGAGTTCGTTGTCAAACGAACTCCTCTGCCCGTTTGCTTTTAAATCTTGATACATCTTAAAGGACTCTTGAAAGACGATCGAAACATCTTTTTCGCTGCACCGCGTAGGTGCCAGGTTTTTCTTGTACATAACTGCTGAAGCGCGCTATAGTTGAGGAGAAAAGAAGAAAAGTTTTCCAATTTCATAATTTGTTATTGATAATTTTTTTCTTTTTTAGTTTCATTTTGTTTATTCCTTTTTGGTTCAATTCTGGATGCTGCACCACAGGTGCAGTCTTTTTTTATCGAAAAACATTTACCTTTTACGATTTAGTGGTAAAAAAAGAATAGAAAAAACCGTTATTCATATTGTAAAAAAATGTAAAAATTATCACTTCCCGAAAAATGAAATTTGGCGATTTTGAAATCTCTTTGATAGCAAGCGTTTTGACCGAATCGGGCAAAAAAATGAAATGTTTCATCTTGTAATTACAACAAAAAAATAATTGTAATTTTTATTGTTGTTATAATTATTATAATTGTTGTAAGTAATGTTACAACATTACTTACAACTACAATTGGAGTTACAATTACAATAACAATATGAAGTAATGTTGTAAAAATAATAATAGTTGTTGCTAAAGTTACAATAGTAATTACAATTATAATAAGAATTAAAGGAAAAGTTACAAATATAATAGAAGTAACTATTATAGGTGTGATTATAATTACAATGATAATTCCATTTAAAAGAAAAGAAGGTGAATGGCATGGATTCCGTAAGGGATATAGTCATAAAAGAGGTATTATGGGGTTTTATCCGTCATAACAACCAAGGATTTGAGGTGGATGATATTGCATCTGATACGAAAATTATTGATTTGTTTCCATCGCAAACAGGAGAAGATGAACAAGCGAACAGACTTGGAATTTCTTTGCTAGAATCTTGGCGAGCGATTTGTAATACGTTGGGTATAATTGATGCAGAAATCGGGTACGAGCTACGAGAAGAATTTCAATTATTTACGTTTGTAGAAGATGTAATTATTTATTTTCAAAACTGGGCGGAGTTTTGTAAGGAGGATGAATAAAATGGCTGAAAAAAGTGAAATGATTTTCGATGGATTAAGAGATGTTTTTGCGCAACATGCTGTGATTGCAATTGATGAATTTGATATTGCACCAGAACAAGAATTAATACAATTGTTCGGAAATGATGTAAACATTTTCGGCAATGCCATTGCACATTTTTTGGCGGCTTGGGAAGATCAAGTCGGTCAACGAGGTTACATTAACGTGGAATTAGAAGCGTTGTTTGACACTTTTAAATATTTTAATGACATCTATGTCTACTTTTGTTTAATACTAGAAGCTTAAAAAAAACACCTATTTAGGTGTTTTTTTCTTGTAATATAGGAATAATGTGTATACTTCGTTGTGAGAACGGTAAATAACTATTACATTTGGAGGTGATATTATGGGAATCGGCAAAAAAATAGCGAATGAAATTATCGACATCACCGCTTCTTTGACAAAGAGAGTTTTAAATGATGCATATACAATAGGAAAAGAGTTGACGAAACATGCGTTTAAAACAACATTTAAGATAGCGAAATATAGTACGAAGTTTAGCTATCAAGCTATTAAATATTTTACTAAGAAAGCAAGAAAGCACCATGCAGAGAAACAATTGACGAAACAAAAATCTATGAATATTGATCCGCCTACAAAATACAACGCAAAGTTCAATCAATTTACACAACAACCACAACAGGTACAACAACAATCCCAAAAACAAAATAATATTATACAAACAGAATATTTTGCACAACAAAAAAAGGAACAAATGCAACAAAAACAAGCGCAACCACAAAAACAGGTTCAACAACAAAGACAAGCACATGCACAAGCGAATGGAATGGGAAATGCAATTCAACAATTCAAAAAACAACAAGCAGAACAACTGAAACAACGACAACAACCAGAGAAAGTTGTATATTCACAACGATTCGAAAAAGAAAATGGAAAAAAGATATTCCAGGAGCGTGTCGTACATGAAAATGAATTGCAAAATGTACAAAAATTCTATGAAGATTTGATGGAAAGCGGATATGTGGAAGGAAAAAAATTAGAAGAAGTAAAAAAAGTTTCTTCTCTTCTTAAAGAAGAAAAAGAATTGTTATCTAAAAATAAAGCGTACAAAAATAGTGAATATTGTGCTACATATGATTATGTGAATGATACAGATAAAGGGAAGAAGATGGGTATCAAAGATGCGGTCAAAAATGGCGATGTAAAAGAATTTCAAAATGAATATTCAGAGAGATTCGAAATAGTAAAAACAGACATTGCAAGTTATTATCAAAAAATCGAACAAACGAAAGATTTACAAGAGAAAGCATTTTGGGCTGGCCGCTTAGAAAACTACAGCTCTTCTCACAAGGAAACGTTGAAAAATTCGGGAATCGGGAAAGAGATCAGAGAAATGGAAACGAGCAAACCTTCTCTGTCCAAAACAGAAAAGTTGGAAGAGAAGCTAAAGAGAATAGAAGAAATGAAGAAAGGTATAAAACATAAGGAAGAAATCAAAAAGAAAGTGAATAACATGCAGCCTAATACATTATTGCGAAATGCATTGGAAGGAAAGCTAGGAGCGTCAGCCCTCGATACAGATATGTTCTTCAAAACAGATAAGGAAAAAACAGCATATAGAGAATCAAAGAAACAGGAAAAAATCGAAGCAATCAAACATTCCAAAAGGGAGATATATTTCTAAGAAATGTATCTCTTTTTTTACTTTACTTTATGTTACTTTACTTTTCTTTACTATCAGACTATACGACAAATCCATGTTTTTCGTCATAGGTGTTACCCTTCCAGAAAATAAAAACGTTCAAATAAACGGTATTCTCGTTCGTTTGTGATGATCTTGTTTTTTAATATTGGGGTAAATTTCAATTATGGCATAAAAAAATTACTTGGAAAGCTTGCGGCCATTTATGCTAAACAGACGTGCTTTACCCTCGCTGGGAATACCGCAGTCTTGTCCTTTAAGCTGCGGTTCCTGGCGGTTTAGGGTGTACGTCGAAAATTTTAGCGTCAATGGTGGAAAGTAATCTTTTTTATCTTCCTTGTTATATAGAAGAAACTGATTCGTCTTTATTTCGTAGTTGTTATTTTTGGCAACTGCGAAACTATCATTCTTTTACACTTACATATTTTTACATATTTTCATTTCTGAAAAAGTGTGATTTCATGGTGTTGTAGTTACAAATAAAATTATTATTAAAATTGTAAAAATAATTAAAGGATTAATTGGAGTTATAACACAATATACTATATGACCTCCAACTAATGTTGTAAGTCATGTTGTAACATTAGTTGTAGTTGTAATTGTAATTACAACTACAATAATAATTACAATAAAAATTGTAATTAAAAGAAGTATTGTAAATATAGTTGTAGAAATAGTTATAAGAAGAGTTGGAACAATAGATACAACTCTGATTGTAAGAAAAATTGTAACTTTATTTACAATCATCACTTGAATTGGAGTTCAAGTTTGGAGTATACTTATTATAACAAGAGGAGAGTGGATAATATGGGTAAAATCATAGCGGTATCAAGCAATAAGGGTGGCATTTTAAAGACAAGCCTGACAACAAATTTGGCGGGCGTTTTATCTAAAGAAGGTAAAAAAGTTTTAATTGTAGATACAGATAATCAAGCGAATGTAATGTTAACGTTTGGGGAAAATCCAGATGAGTATGAGAATACATTATTTGAAGTTCTTACAGAGGATTTTCCGATCCGAGATGCGATCGTAAACGTTCATAAAAATATATATGTCTTACCAGCGAATGAAAACCTTGCTTATTTTGATATGCGAGTGTTAGATAACCAAGATATGTACCCGAACTATTTAGAATTATTCAAAGAAAAAATAGAAGAAATTCGAGAAGAATTTGATGTAATTTTGGTGGACACGCCTCCAAACATGGGGATAATTGTTGCGAATGTTTTGATGGCAGTCGATTCTGTAATTGTACCGTTCCATCCTGAAACTTATAACATCCGATCCATCATTAAAACGATTGAAGCGATAGAAAACTTTAAAACTCGTAATGAAAAATTAAATATTCTTGCTGTCGTTCCGACAAAAGTAAAATTAAACACTTCAATTCACAATGAAACTTTAAATCTATGCCAACAATTCTGCAATACAAGAGGAATTAAAATTACCAAAAACGTAGTGAAAGAAACGATTAAATATGCGGATGCTTTAGCAAAAAATCGATTACCTCTTACGTTGGTAGATAAAAAATCAAAAGATGATGTTGTGCAAGATTACTTTAAATTGGTGAAGGAGTTGGGTCTATAATGAGTTTCAGTCCAGATAAGTTTCCTACAAAAGATACAAAAGGTACACAGAGAGGAAGAAAGAAAAAAGAACCGCAACAACCGATTATGGGATTTGATCAGGTTGCTGGAAAAAAAGACAAACAAACTCCTTCTACTGAAAATGAAGGAGTAAAGCAAGAAGTAACACAAACAACAGAAGAAGCAACTGTTGAGGCGAAAACAGAAGAACCAGTTGTAGCTGAAACAGAAACACCTGTTACAGAAGAACAGGTACAAGATGAAGTGGTAGAAAGTACGGAAAATGTTGATTTAAAAGATGATGAAAGTGGAAATAATGAAGACAACAATGAAGGTGAGTCAACAACAAATTCAAGTGGAAACAACGATGAGGGGGAAGAAAAAGTGACACAAGAAAATAAAGGCGGACAAGATCCAAACGGTAATAAAACAGAAGAAAAAGATGCAGTTTTGAGTTGGTTAGAAGAAGATATAAAAACGAATAAAAAGCAAACAAAAACGTATTTCTTAGATAAAGAAGTTATTGATAAAATTGATAAGATTGGGAAAAAAATTCCGAAGTCAAAAGGCGGTACTGGTGGTTTCGTAAACGAATTATTAAAACAAGCATTGAAAGATAGAAATCTTTGGTAAGATACTTACATAAGCACCTGCAATGAAGGATATTCTCCTTTGTTGTAGGTCATATTGTAAGTGTAAGAAAAGCTGTTGTAATAGGCATAATCATTGTTATAACTGTTATTACAAGTCTTATTGTATATTTATTTCATATTAAAATAAGAACTCGTACAATGATTCTAATTATTGTACGAATAATAAGTAGAAGTGTTATTGTAATTCTATTTGTAAGAGTAATAATAAATGGAATTACAATTATTTTTACAGTTGTAGTTGTAGTTGTAACTCCAATAATAGTTACAAATAGAGTTGTAAGTAAAGTTACAACATTAGTTACAAGTTTATTTGTATGTAGTATTGGATTACCAATTACATAATGAATTACAGTTTTTATTGGAATTACAACATGCAGTAGATCAAATTTGGAAGCAATTGTTCAAAAATCCAGTCATATCAACGTGCATTCAAAATCCAAAACTTCATTTTCTCAAAAGTGTTGATTTTTTACAAAAACTTCCTATTATAAAGTTATTAATTTATGATTTTAAATGGAGGTGTATTTGACATGCGTAATATTTTAGAAGAGAATGATATTATTTGTGGTGTAAAAGTACCGCACCAGGCTTACAGAATCCGAGAATTCGGATGGGGAGAAGAGGAAGATAAAATAGTACATACTGTTTTAGCAATGACTTTAGTAGATGAAGAACAAGTTCCTGTAATGATCGTAGAAGGTGTAAATGAAAATACAGTATATAAGTTGCCAAAAGAACTTTGGGATTTTGGGAGAAAGATTGTAAGACAACATGTGCAACGTTCATTCGAAATTGCTTTCTATTATATAGAAGAAACTGATTCTTGGGATGCTGAAGCTATCTATTATTTATAAAAAACAACTGTGACAAGCCAAACGGAGTTTGTTGCTAGTTCCATCTATTTTTAATAAATAATAACGATGGCCCTTGATTATACTAATTAACGACGATACATTGTAAATAAGGTAAGATAATGATTGTTTTGAAATAATGTCGCTCCTTCCCTGCCATCACGTCCTTTTACGAGTTTTACTTAAACAATATTTGTTTTGAAAATCTTCTAAGTCATTCTCTTGTCTTATGAACACTTAGTTTTACTTTAACAGTAGTTGTTTTGAAAACAATGAAAGGTGTTGTTACTATGTCAAAAGAAGAAGTAGAAGGATGGGGAAAAGCTGCGGAAGTTTTTAACAAAAGTGAAAGTGAAAGAACAGCTGAAGATGCAAAGCAGGAGTTAAAGAAAATTAGAAGTGAAAGAATGGATGACAAGTAATTGTTTTGAAAGATAACAACGACTTGAATTTGTTGAATCAATTTTTTTACTGTAACAATGATTGTTTTGAAAGATTCGCTTGTCGGTTGGAACAAAATATATTCTTCTGTATTCTACTGTAATAACTATTATTTGAAAATTAAAAAAGGATTCTGTTTTGTATTCGTGTATATATAAATGACGAATACAAGAGGATGTGAACATACATGCAGGAATATCAACAAGCATTGCTATTTGATGATTATCGCGATTGGAAACATAGATGCAAGTTAGAAAAACGATTATCTTCTATAATAGAAGAAATTAGATTCTGCAAATCAAAGCAACTACCTGATCTTCTATTTATAAAAGAACAAATTCAACAAGAAATCAAACGGTTACTATAAGTTGCGACCAGCAGTTTCAACGATTTGTAAAAAGTTTTTAAAAAACTTTCATATGGGCCTTGCATCTTATTTTTTTCGCGCTATATTACAAATGAAACAGAATTACAATTCTATTCAATTTGTTAGAAGAACCGAGAAAATCAAAAAATGAAAACCTTGTTATCATCGCATTTCTATCTACCGACTGTTTTTCCAAAGACAGAAGTTAGTCTTCACAAATTGAATAGAATTTTTTATGCGAGGGGAGCAATACAAATGACAATGAAAATGACGAAGTATCAAAAAATAGAATTAGATCAAATCAGTAGTAATGAGAAAGAAGTTTTTATCGATTTAGTTATCACAGCAAAGCGAGAAAAAATTATACAGAAAGTAAAATTTGTACGCGATGAGGATTATGCTTGGGGAATGAAATGGGCATATGATCATTTCGCAAAAACAAAATTAGAAATGAAATTGATTTTCTCATATGCTGCATTGTTCTTAACAGAAGAATTAGGAGTGAATGATTTCATTATCTATGACAAAGTATTGGAATACAAAGTGGAAACCAAAGAGCAAATTGAAAAGACAATTGAAGAGTGTTGGTACGAAAATGATGAATATTACCGATTCTTGAACGAAAAGAAACGCCATAAAGAATATGCAGATAATGAACTCATGGGAAAGAGTAAAAACACTGCAAAAACGTACTTGGATTCGTTACAGAAGTTCTTCACTTACTTGTTCTTTTATGAAAGAGAAACATTTCCGATTTTCAGTACTAATGAAGTTAGTAGATTTGTGGAACATTTAAAAGAAATAAAAGAACCAAAGAGGTTTTCAGCAAATTATATTGTCCGCATATACGCAGCTATCGCAAGTTATGCGAAATACAATAATTACCCTTTAGATAAGAAAAAAATCGATTTACCGACTATTCCAAGCGTTCTGGAACTAGAAGGAAGGTCACTGGAAGAAGACAAGTTGCGAACTTTAAATGAAATGTTTCGAAATGCATTTTACGAAGCGAGAATGAATCAAGACGAACGAATCATTCCTAATTTGAGCAATCAGCGTAATCTATTCCGCAACTGGGTGATCTTTAGGCTCATGGCCGCAACTGGGATGAGGATAAGTGAAGTAGTTGATTTAGAAATTGATGACTTGTATCTAGAGGGAAGTCGTACCGAAAGTCGTTATGTACATATCCGCAAGACAAAGACAAAGATAGAAAGGAAAATCCCTTTATCACAAGACATTACGAAACTATTAAAAGATTATATTTCTTTCAGGCAAAAAAATGATTTGGAAATTGAAAAACAAAAAGAGTATTTCAATCAAATCAACAATCGTTCCAAACTCACCATCGAAATGATTATGAACAAAAAAGAAATAGCCAAATACGAAAGCATACAAAAAAAGTTACAAAAAGAGAATTTATCGACAATGGAAAAAAACGTTATACTTGCGGAACTTAACATGATGCGCATGGAAAAAATTGATGAATATATCGAAAGAAGATTCAAACCTTTACCTTATTTATTCATTTCAAATCGAAATAAGATTGTAAGTAAAAATACAATCATGGATGTGTTTAGAAAGAAGAATATCACGAGTCACCAGCTTCGGCACAGTTTAATCAAAAAGCTGATGGATGAAGGAGTCTCACTCAATCGTATTCAAAAAATCAGTGGTCATAAAACAGCAGATATGATTTTACGTTATTCAACACCTTCCTTAAAAGAGGTATCGGAAGACCTAGAAGATCATGAGCCAAAATTTGATTAAAGAAAAGGGGTATACAAATGAAAGAACTATTACGTTTTACAAAAGAAAACAAGGGAGAAATCAACGAAATTGCTGTTCTTATACGAAAAGATTTTACGTTATTTGTAGAATTCAAAGGACACCGTATTATGAGTTATATCGATGGAAAAGGACGATTACGTTTCTATGACACAACAAGACCAAAGGAAATTAAATTTGCTGGGATCGGCATATCGGAAGAACAATTAGAAGTGATTCAAAACTATATAAAAGAAGAAGAAATACGTTTAGAACAAGAAAAAGAACAACGAATCGTTGATGAATTTGGGGAAATTACAGATGAAAGTGAAATCCGCTTCACCTATACAACTGGTTATGATTTCAATGTTTCAAAGCTTCCGAAAGCGATTCGTGATTTAATTATGCAATTAGAAAAGAAAGATGTAAAAGGATATGAAAAAGTTGATTTCTACGGAGATTATAGTGTTGATTATGTCGTTACAATGACTTATAAGCAGTTACTTACATTAGTAGAAAATAGAAAAAAAGAAAATGAAATCATCGAGACAAAGAAACAGGAACGTATAGAAAAAGATAAAAAAGAGTTTGAAGAAAAGAAAAAACAAGCACGAGAAACAGGAAAAAGAGTGAAATTGTCTCACTGGATGGAACCATGCAATGATCCAACAGAAGAATGTAGTATAGATTTTATCACTAAATACATTGCACCTGATGGAAAAATTGAAATTGTTCGGTCTCATTCTTATTAATTTATAAAAATAGGGGGAAATAAACATGAAGTTTTTAAGTGAAATATATCCAAACGTGAAATTTTTCGAAAAAGAAAGTGATAAAAAACAGATTTTCTACGGAGTAGAAAGAAGTAAATTGAAAAAACGTGTACATGTTGAAGATTTTGTTTTCATTCGACCTGATTGTGAGTTCAATACAATCAGTTGGATTACAGGAAATGAAGATTCTTATTACGATGCTCTTCATATTAATGATTTTTCATATGTACTAGAAAAAGAGAATGTAGAAGAGTTATATCGTGAGTTAGTAAGTGATGCAACATTTAAAAATGCTTTAGAAAACGTACATATTAATAATTTCTATCATTTTGAACGTACAGATTGCTTACCGAAAGAAGTACATGCATTTGTTTTACATTTTTTAAACGAAATGAATCATAAAAACGTTCTGTTCAACGATGCAGATTGGGAAGATTCAATTGGTGTCTATGATGGCGATAAAACGCACCATAGAATCATTTTAAATGAGAAAAACGGATATGTGTATGCTGAGGATTTAGATTGTCTAGTACAAGAAGAAGCAAGTTTTAAGAACGGTTCATTTTCTTCAAAACTATATCTCACAACAGAAGGTGACCTTATTCAAGAATTTCATTCTCATTCTGAAAAAGACTTAGCACATCATATGACTGTACTACAAGTGATTGAAGGAAAAGAAAAGGAACAATATCTACAATTAATATTTAAAAAGGAGGGGAATTAAAATGAAACATACATTAGGGCCACAAAAACCATATCATTCATTAACCTTAGAAAAGGTATTGGAAGGTAAAAAAATCGAAATGAAGGTATCGATTAATTCTTCACTTACTGTATTTGTTGGAGATGGTAGTGGGTATAGTGAAACAGCCTATTTTGAACTTCAAGATGGACAAGAATATTTACGATTAAACAATATTTTGTATATAGATGATGTTCTAATCGATAAAGTTCCTATTACGCGTATGGAAAAAGGGACGTTAATACAATTCGCAATTGACCAAATAGAGCGAAATGAAGAGATTAAAGAAGAACGTTTCCAATCAGAAGATGCAATGCTTAAATTTACTTATAATGCTTCAAATCGAGTAGCTGAAGAACATGAAGAGTACCCTTGGTATGTGAGAAAACGTATTGAATTATTAGAAAGAGAAGAACTCTATCCTTTTGTGTATCAAGAACAATGGGGCGATGAGAAAGTCCTCTTTATGATCCGTATACCATACGAAAGATTAGAACAAATGACAGAATCAAGAATGCAAAAAAAGGTGGATTCGTATGAACTACGAAAAGTTGATAAAGAAAACGAATGAAATACATAACAACATATAAGAAAAGGAGTGTTTTATCATGGAACAAATTCTTTTAAAAGTAGGAGAAAAAGCACCTGAGAAGTGGATGAAAGATTTTCGTAATATGGGTCAAGGTGGTGTTTTAGAATATGATAAACACACAGGAGAATTGTATTTATTCATTATCCTGCACAACATTAAATCGAAAGAAAAACGCCAAATCAAACAAGGTTTAATTCGTTTCCGTTTATATGAAAAGGGTAATTGCATTCTACCAATCTTTGCGGTCGATAATCCGCGCGAGGATTTACTCTTAGAGCTGCCGTTTGATCCCAGTTTATATGATGAAGGGATAAATTTGGCAAGTGATCGATTAAACATCTTTTTAATTGAACAAAAAGATGAAACGATCCAAGCGATGCGTACATTAGACTTAGGAGGAGAGTTCTTTTTGAAACTCTTTGGGAATTGGATAGGGAAAGAAAAAGACTTCACAGAGGAATATCAAGCATTTTTACAAGAAGCGTACCAGCATAAGTGTATTGATCTTTGGGAACAGGCCGCACAAGTGGATTGGGACAAATAAAATGCTGGGTTTATTTGCTAAATGTTGTTAGAATCAGTAGAATAGTAGTAGAAAGAAAAAGGTTTTTTGTGAGAAAGTGAAGAAATATAGAAGAAAGACTGGATTTTTTGTGAAAAATGAGGTAAAAAGAAGAAAAGCCACTGTTGGTAGCAGTGACTTTACTTTAAAGCTATAAAATTGTTTCAATGAAGTTTTCCCGACTTCTGAATCCGATTGAGACAACCCAACCGTAATTTAATCAACGTTTATATATTTAATAATAACAAAAATTATTAAATATTTCTACTAAGAATATACATTTTTATATTCTTTTAGTCAAGAAGAATTAAATTCCTTTTTTGGGGACAAAATTAAATTTATATTATTATAGATAGTTCGGATTCCTATCTCTTACAAATAGAGAGGGGAAATTAACATGAGTATTAGAATTAGACAATCAAAAGAATTAGAACGACGTATTGAGGAAAAAAAGAAAGAGAAAGTAACAGGTAAAAAACGAGGACGACCTCGTAAAAACAAAATCGAAGAGGAAATAAAGAATCCACCTTTTAAGCCGTTCGATGAAACAGGAGAAATACCAGAAGGGTATATTCCAGGTCTTTTGAAAGAAGGTTCATCTGTAACGGATAAAGAAGCGTTGGAGAAAGAACAAGAAAGAAAAAAAGCACAAAGATTATATGAATTATCAAAGGAACGTGAACCATTTGTACAAACAGGAAAGGAATATAATGTCATGTTCGAAAAATTAACACAAGCCGAATTACATTATCTGATGCAAATTATTCATTATGTTCCCTATGGAGAAAAACCAATCAAAAAAGACGGACAGTTATTAACGATTGGTGATATTTATGCCATTTGGGGAGTTCACCGAGAGACTGGCCGCAAATATATAAATAAATATATAAAACTAGGGATTGCTGAAAAAGAAAAATCAACAACTTCTAAAAGAGATGAATATTTGATTATCAAAAAAGAATTTTGGTTCAAAGGAAATAAAGACTTTAAAGGATATAATTCCAAAGTGATGGAAGCAAAAATGGAAGAAGTTATCGAATCTATTAAAATACAAACAGCAGAATATATGATTACTGCACAGGAAGAAGAGAACAAATTAGCAGAAGAACAAAGAAGAGAACCGAGAGAGGTTAAAAAAATATTCCCATTGTCTTTGTTAGGTGTTTTACTAGGACACATACACTTTCAAACATTTTTCCTCGTACATAATCCGACAGATGTAGCGATCCAAGAAGGAGAAACAGTACACGAAGTAATGGCGTCAGAATATAAAAGTTATCAAAGAGAAGGACATTTGGAATTTATGAGTAAAATAGATATTTGGCGTAAAATCACTGGAAAAAAAGTGAAAGATTTAGAAACAGAACAAAGCCAAAAATTAGATTTGTATTTTGATATGTTGAAAAAAGCTGGGGCTTTATTAAGCATAGAAGGTATGGAAAATCGATTGATTATGCACCCCGAATTAGCATTTGTAACTCCTCATGTGAAAGAAACAGATTGGTACAAGGCTGTTGCAACAATGTTTAACTTTACTAAATCAAAAAAGAATAAGAAGAAAAATACAAAAAAACAAGGTTAATTCCTTGTTTTTTTGTTGTTTAAAAAAACTTAATTGAGAATCATTATCTAAAAAAAGGGGGGGTTTTATGTGACATTGAGGTAAATAAAAACCTAATTGATAATTTTTATCACCTAAAAAAAGGGGGGGTTTTATGTGACATTGACCTAAAAAAAGGGGGGGTTTTATGTGACATTGGGTTTTCAATTTTCCTTACTCTCCCTAGTATTCTTGATTTTTCGGACTCTTATATAATCATGTAGTCTAAAAATCTGTAATTGATGTTTAATTAATTTTCTGCTTTTGATCTTAAAGTGTTTTTTGATTTTTGAACATGATTATATGCTTTAATTAATTGATTCATATTTTACTGTTTATGAGGTTCGTTTGCCATTTATTGTGTGGTGACAACTAGCGCGCTTCCGCTTGCTGCAATTTATTTTTTAATTACATTCTCACGAACCTAATTAAAAAATAAATTTATAATGGAGATTTGTTTCTTCTCACACTATTGTTTTTTGAACAATAATAGATGTTTTGGTTTTGTGTAAAAAATCCAAGATAATGTTTTCCCCCTATTTATGTACATTCACCTTATTTATGAAATTCCATTTATATTGTTATTTCCTCTAAAAATATTTATATCTGCAGACAAATACACCACAAGCTTTTTTTAGCGATTTTTTAAAAAAAGTGAAGTGGCAAAAATAACAATCTTGATCTTTGAATCAATTAATTAGGTTCTTTGCTTGTAAGAAGTGAAAATTTATTATTAAAATAGTTAGCTTCCCCCAGCAATTAACAAATATGATTTCATCTAATAATTATTTCGTCATTTTATTTTGTTTCTATAACAATATTAAAAGAAAAAACATTAAAACCAGTTCCGCTAACGCTCATTAGGACCTTAAAACATGTTGGAATCATAAATTCCAGACCTTTTGAAAAACAATTTCTTTGAAACTGCTAAAATATGAAACATTCCTCTTACTATAAAAGAGAAATTGTCCCTTTTTTTAGTGGTTTTTATACGAAAAATGCTTATGTATCAAGTATTTCAAGTTATAAATGTAAACACAGGAAAGATAATATATACATAAATACAAAAACCTAAAAGATGAAAATTATCTCCGCTACCGCTCAACAAGATCGTGAAACCCTGTTTGGTATTTCCAAAACAAAAAAACACACAAACTATAAAAATAGTGTATATACACTTCAATTGGAGGTGTATGTATATGTCGTTTAGTGAAAAAATGTATGATTTATCCTATGAAAATAATATTAAAATCATTTGCACAGATAAATTACCTAAAACAGATCAAATAATAGAGTTATCACATTACGATGGAAGAGGTTTAGATGATTTGTTTTATATTATGAAAGAAGAAAATATTAATTATGCTTTTTATGTAACAAAAACATTTGAAGAAGCTTATCAAACGCTTTATTTTTATGATGCAATGAAATGTTTAGAAGAAAAACATAATATCGTATTAACAGTAGAAAGTATTTTATATGGGTTTCTTGAACTTGATATTATTTTATATAATAACCAATTGGAAACATATAAAAATGATAATTTTGGTTATCAATCATTAACGTTCATTAAAAATAATATACAATATACGGTTGTTTATGAAGAAGAGTGGTACCAATTAGCAATAGCTGCAAAACAAACCACAGAAGAATTTGTAGAGGAATTTCTTAATCGTTACGATATTTTTATATATGAAGAAGTCGAATCATAATATTCGGCTTCTTTTTTATGCGTTTTCAAACAAAATATACACAAACATAAAAAAACCTGTATATATATGCTTCCATTTTATTTATTGGAGGTGTAGTAGATGAAATTTTTTGATTCAAGTTATATTAAGCAGTATGCAACGAAAAAAGGTTTTAAAGTGGTAGATATAAACAAAATTGAACCCACTTTTGAGGATACTTATAAAGTGGAACTAAATACATATGAAGATACAATAGATGATTTTTTTGCTATGGCAAAAGAAGAAAAGAAACGTACTATTTTTTTAGAAGAGGTTTGTTTGGATCGTGAAAAATTTGATATTAGTTTATATAACGTACATAAATATTTAGAAGAAAACTATCATG
>NZ_VLTE01000064.1:0-26052 GCF_007558965.1 Bacillus sp. HY001
GCTCGCTAATGTGTTAACTCCCCTGACGTTAATCGTCCGTTAGGTCGAAACGTTAGAAACCCCCACTTCAAGCTTCGCTAAGTGGGGGAGTGTTCATTCTAATATGTTTTTCAACGTATCAATATGTTCTTTTGAACCTGTGACAAGTAATGTATCACCATGTTGTAGTCTCGTATCACCATGCGGGATTAATGCTTTATTACCGCGGTAAATTTGAATAACGAGCACATCGCCTAAAAACGGAAGGCGACGTAGTGCAACACCATTATATGTATTGCTGCGTAGTTCAACTTCACGAACAGTTTCGTTTGCTGTTGTAATTAAGCGCACGAGACTCGGTTTATCAATTAGTGCACGTAACAGAATACGTGTAGAGTTAATTGTTGAGAATACGGCGATATGTTCTTGCGTTGCTTTTTCTTGTAGAAGTGGATCTTCTACGCTTGCAATAACATGTTCAACACCTAGTTCTTTTGCATGTTCTGCTAATAATAAGTTTTGTTCGTCATCGCTGGTTGCAACAACAACGCGGTCTGCGTTAAATGCTGTTTGTTCAGTTAATGATGCGATTGTGATGTCATCTAATTTTACGATAGGGAAGTCATGCGATTTCGCTTCCTCATCATTTATTTTATTTTGACGCATCATATATAGTGTTACGTCATAATCCTCTCGTTTTAAATCAAGTGATAACGGAAGGGTAATTCTGCTTGCGCCAATAATAGAAACTTTTGGTTTTGGTGTTTCTACTTTTGGGAACATTTTTTTAAATACTATAGGTGCAAAAATACAAGTAATAACTGCGCTTAAAATAAGGGAAGCAGATAAACTTGGACTGATGATTCCTAGTTTTTCACCAATTTGTGCAGCTGCAATAACTAAAGAAAGTGTCGATGTTAATAAGATGGCACTTCCTAATACGATATTACGTGGATACCATTTTCGTAAGACGAGTGATGGTAACAGCTTTGAAATAAAGAGTCCCACAATTAAAATTGGGATCATTAGCATACTAGAAGGTTCTTTAAAAATAGACCAAACCTCTAAGTTTACACCAACCATCACGAAGAAAATAGGAATGAAGAAACCATATCCGATGGAATCCAGTTTTTCAACCATATCTTCATTTGGTGATAATAACGATACGAGTACCCCTGCTAAGAAGGCACCTAAAATATTTTCAGCTCCAACAGATTCAGATAACCCAACTAATATTAAGATGAGTGCAAAAACAGCTCGTGTATCAATTTGTACACTACCAGCTTTTAAGCTATCTAAGTATGGAATGTTTTTAAAGCGTTTTGCAACGAAGTAAATAACAATACCAGCGCCGAATAGAAGAAGAAGGAGCCACATGCTTTGGCCGCTTTCGGAATTTAATCCGACGAATACAGCGAGTAAAATCATTGTAACTAAATCTGCAATAACAGCGACTAATAAAATGATTTGTCCGATTGCCGTTTTTCCTAAGTTGTTTTCTTTTAATGTTGGTACAACAACACCTAAAGAAATAGTTGAAATAATTAAAGTCATAAACATTGCATTATCCACGAATCCTAGCCATACGAATAGTAATGATAGGGCATAAGATAAGATGAAAATAAATAAGAAGATAATGCTTGCTGCTTGGAATGTGTTTGGTTCGTTTGTCGTATTCTTTTTCCCTTTTTGTTTAAAGATAGAAAAATCAATTTCTAAACCGCTTAAGAACATTAAGAAGATAAATCCTAGTGTCGATAAGACTTGAAGCCACATATCTGGCTCAATAATATTAAACCCACTTTTACCTACAAAGATTCCTGCGATGATTTCTGCAACAACGACAGGAAGTGCTTTTAATTTAAAGCGTTGTAACAAAAGGGGAACGAAAAACGCGATTGCAACGACAACCATAAGTGATAGAACAGAAGTATGATGTTCCATTGCGTTCTCTCCCTTCAAATAAATATAGTACCTATTTAGCCATATAATAGGTAGAAAAGCAACGCATATGGATTCGATTTCATAAAGAAAGAGTTTTCTTAACATTTGTCATAATAAGTATATTTTTCATGATTCTGTTGTTAATTCCGTAATGTGGATGTAATAGGGAAGGGGATAAAAAAAGACTGCTGAGGAATCTCAGCAGTCTTTTTCATGTACATTACATTGAGAAGAAGATCCATACAGTTAAACCAACAGTTGCAGTTGCAACGAAGAAACTGTATATCATTGTAAGGACTTGAACTCTTCCTTCGCCTTCTTTTAAATGCATGAACATAATTAATTGTAACAACGCTTGCGCAACAGCCATTGCGATAATGGATGTTAAGATCGTTGAAAGTGGCAAGTTTGTGTAAAGTGCCACGTATAAAGCTAGGAACGTTAATGCAAGCGATAAAATAAATCCGAAAACGTGTGACCATGGGAATCCGCTATGCGCATGTCCGTTTGCTTGGTTGTTATTTTGACTCATTTACGCCACCATCCCGTTCAAGTAAACTAGTGTGTAAATAAATACCCAAACAAGATCAAGGAAATGCCAGTATAAGCTGATAATAAATACTTTACGAGCTGTAACTGGTGTTAAACCTCGTTTTAAAATTTGGATAATAACACAAATTGCCCAAATGATACCACCTGTTACGTGGGCACCATGTGTTCCAAGAAGAACGAAGAATGCAGATAGGAAAGCACTTGTTTGAATTGTTGCGCCTTCACCAATGTACAAAATGAATTCTTCAATTTCAAAGAATAGGAAACCTGCACCTAAAAGTAATGTAAGGATGAACCATCCAAGCATTGCTTTTTGGTTGTTCTTACGCATTTCGTGAATTACGATACCGCATGTAAAACTACTTGTTAAAAGTAGTAATGTTTGAATTAAAAGCGTTTTAAGTTCAAACAGTTGCGCTGGAGTTGGGCCATCTGCCGTACGACCAGCAAGTACTAGATAAGAGGCGAAAAGTGTTGCGAACAGCATAATTTCAGCCCCAAGAAAAATCCAGAATCCTAGGATGTTCAATCTGCTTTGCTCGGATTGATATTCCAAAGGTAAGCTTTTATCTAAAGCCGCCATATCATTTCACCTCTCATGCTATATGTTCTGTTTCTTTAATTTCATCAACGCTTACGTAGTAGCCATCATCATAATCGAATGAACGATAGATTAAGCAAGCTAAAATACCAATACCACCGATTGCTGCAAGCCAGAACCAGCTAAATACTAATGCGAAACCTGCAAGACCGAAGAATCCAGACGCAATAATAGGCACACCAGAGTTACTTGGCATGTGAATTGGTTTGATATCTTCTGCTGCTGGTGTAACTGTTTCTCCGCGTTTTTTCATGAACCAGAAAGCATCAGCTTCTTTAATTTCAGGAAGTTTCGCGAAGTTGTAATGTTGTACAGGAGATTGAGTAGCCCATTCAAGTGTACGGCCATCCCATGGATCTCCAGTTGTGTCACGTTCACCGTGACGTGCACTCCAAATTACGTTGTAGCAAAGAATTAGGAAGCCGATACCCATCATTACCGCACCAACAGATGCGATTTGGTTTAGCCATCCCCATCCAAGACTTTCAGAGTAAGTGTACATACGACGAGTCATACCGTCTAAACCTAAGAAGTACATTGGGAAGAAACAGATGTTGAATCCGCTCATAAAGATCCAGAATGTCCATTTACCTAGGCGCTCATTTAACATATGACCAGTCATTTTTGGATACCAGAATGTGAATCCAGCAAGCATAGCGAATACTGTACCTGCGATTAATACGTAGTGGAAGTGAGCGATTAGGAAGTAACTGTTATGGTACTGATAATCAGCTGCTGCCATTCCAAGCATAACCCCTGTAACCCCACCGACTACGAAGTTTGGAATAAATGCCAATGACCAAAGCATTGGAACTGTAAAACGAATACGTCCTTTATACAGTGTAAACAACCAGTTAAAGATCTTAACCCCGGTTGGAATCGAAATCGCCATTGTCGAAATCGAGAAGAATGAGTTAACCGCTGGACCCGCACCCATCGTGAAGAAGTGGTGAAGCCATACGACGAAACTTAGTAAAGAAATTGCAACCATTGAGTATACCATCGCACTGTAACCGAATAGACGTTTACGTGAGAATGTACTAATGATTTCAGAGAAAATACCGAATGCCGGTAAAATAACGATATATACTTCAGGGTGACCCCATACCCAGAATAGGTTGGCCCATAACATTGGCATACCGCCGCTCGCCATCGTAAAGAAGTGAGCATCGAATAGACGGTCAAATGTCATTAATGCAAGAGCAACTGTTAATACTGGGAAAGCGAAAATAATGATGACTGTTGTAATTAAGATTGACCAAGTAAACATTGGCATTCTCATTAAAGTCATACCAGGTGTACGCATTTTTAGGATAGTAACTAGGAAGTTAATACCGGTCATTAGCGTACCGAGACCTGAAATCTGTAATGCAATTGCGTAGTAGTTATTTCCTACACCAGAAGTAAACTCTGTACCTGCCATTGGGAAGTAAGAAGTCCACCCAGCGTCTGGAGAACCACCGATTACGAAAGCGATGTTGAATAACATTGCTCCGACAAAGAATAACCAGAAACTTAAAGCATTTAAGAACGGATATGCAACGTCACGAGCACCAATTTGTAATGGTACTACAAGGTTCATTAATCCCATAACGAATGGCATCGCCATGAAAAGAATCATAACTGTACCGTGTGTTGTGAAGATTCCGTTATAGTGTTCAGCATTTAAATAAGTTGTTTCTGGGAATGTTAACTGTGCACGGATCATTAAACCGTCCATACCACCACGGAATAACATGATAACCGCAGAAATAATATACATGGCCCCAATCTTTTTATGGTCAACAGTTGTTAACCATTCGTCCCAAAGCCATTTCCATTTTTTATACTTTGTTAGTACGAAAATGATTGCTAATGTCACAAGAACGATAGAAGCGTCTGCACCGTAAATAATCGGGTCACCTGTGACAAAGAATTCATCAAGCTTCACTGTGTTCACTCCAATCTGTTGGAATAATAGCTATTATTTTTTGTTTTTGTAGTAGTTGTAATCACAATATTCAAGTGATTTTGGATCTACATAACTTAAGTGATGACTAGAGAATGTCATACGACCAACTACACCAGGTTTAACAATTTCGTTGTACTTATCTTCTGTTAGTTTAGGAGCAGTTTGTTGTACTTCTTTTACCCACTTGTCATACTTCTCTTTAGTTTTTGCTTCAACTTCGAATTCCATGTGAGTGAATCCTTCACCAGAGAAGTTCGCGCTACGGCCTAGGTAAGAACCTGGCTTATCAGCTTGTAAATAAAGATCCATAATCATGCCATCCATTGTGTACTTCATACCACCAAGTTCTGGTACCCAGAAAGCATTCATTGGACCAACAGAAGTCAGTTTGAATTGAATTGGTACACCAGCAGGGATATTTAAATAGTTAACGGTTTCAATTTTTTCCTCTGGATAACTGAATAACCATTTCCAGTTTGCAGATGTAACATAAATCTCAACTGGTTTAATATGTTTGGACTCTTCCGGAACCTCTTCCGAAGCATAAGTTGCTTTTACTGTTGGAATCGATAATGCGATAACGATAATAACAGGAACAAGTGTCCAAATAATTTCTAATAATGTGTTACCGTGCTGATCAGGTGGCTCATAGTCCATATTCTCTGGTTTTTCACGATAACGAATCAAGATGACTGTAAACAAGATGAATACAATTGCGATAATTAATGACATAAGCAAGAATGACCAAACAATTAAATCATACTGTGCTTTTGCAACAGGTCCTTGCGGATTTAATACTGCGAGTTTCTTATCACAGCCACCGAGGAACAGAAGTAATGATAACGGAAGAAGCGAAGCCAGCTTCCAAAACGTTTTCTTTAGTTGCACGATTGAAAATCTCCTTTCTCCTTGGATTGAAACTATGCCAATAAAACAATATAAACCTATTAATTTATAGATGGCAATAGTTTTTGCGATATTGTTAAAAAATAGACACAAATGCACACTTTTTAAGGTGAATATCATTTGTAACTTGATAACATTGTAAACCATTTTCCAGTGAAAAACGTGATTGTGGAAATTTTAAGATAAATAAAGTTATACCAAGATACCCAAGAAATAGAAAAAAACTATCTTATCATAAGAAAGATAGCTGAATATTTAATATATTTAGTTTACTTCTTTTTTTAGATTTATTTGTTGTTCAAATGTGACAACTTTTTTATATTTTAAATGGTATAAAATGTAACAAATAATCATAAATGGAATACCGCAATAAAGAGCAATTCTCTGATCTGGGATGAAAGCTAAACTAACAAATGTAATGAAATTGAGTGAGAATGCTACGATTGGAACGATTGGATAAAGCGGTGTGCGATATTTTAAATCGTTAATGTCTCCGCCGTTTTTTAAGAAGTTTCTACGGAAGAAAAACTGTGACGCTGCGATTGACATCCAAACTACGACAGCAGCCATAGCTGCAATAGATGTTAAAACTAAAAATACAGTATCTGCCGCAAATATACTTGTTAATAGAGACAAACTTGCAAAGATTAGACTGAAAATTAATGCGTTTAGTGGCACACCTTTTTTCGTTAACTTCGTAAAAGCTGGGCTTGCCATTCCTTGTTTTGCCATGGCCCAAAGCATACGAGAATTTGCGTATAGGCCAGAATTGGCTACGGATAATACTGCTGTAATAATAACAAAGTTCATAATGTCAGCTGCATATGGAACACCAGCTACATCAAATACAAGTACAAATGGACTTTCGACTAGATTAGCTTCTTGCCATGGGAGTAAACCTACAACAACTGATATTGCTAGGACGAAGAAGAAGAGAGTTCGCCAAATGGTATTTTTAATCGCTTTTGGAATTGTTTTTTCAGGGTTTTCACTTTCTCCTGAAGCAATGCCGATTAACTCTGTTCCTTGGAAGGAGTAATTTACTGTAATCATCGTAAGAAGAACAGCTAATGCACCGTTTGGAAATAATCCGCCATTTTCAGTGAAATTGTGAAGCATTGGCGCTGGTTTTCCGTTAAAGTCTAGTAGACCGAACATAACTGCACCACCAAGTACGATGAAAACAACAATGGTTGCGACTTTTACACTTGCGAACCAAAATTCTGCTTCTGCATATGCCTTTGCTGATAATGCGTTTACAAGAAAGAGTGCTGCTGCAAATGTAACACACCAAATCCACGAAGAAACGTCTGGAAACCAACGTTTCATTAAAATACTTACAGTTGTTAACTCTACCCCAACTGTAACAGCCCAATTTAACCAATACATCCAACCGACAACAAATCCAAAACCAGGTGAAATAAATTTGCTTGCATAGCTTTGGAATGAACCTGCTTCTGGCATAGCAACTGATAATTCACCAAGACATAACATCGTTAAATACATAACAAATCCACCGACTAAAAATGCAAGAATAGCCCCACCAGGACCGGCGTTATGGACGATTTGACCTGATCCCATAAATAGGCCAGTTCCGATAACACCACCAAGTGCAATCATAAATAGGTGTCTACTTTTCATTGTTCGTTTTAAGTCTGTTTGTTCTACTTGTTGATTCATATGCCCCTCACCTCGTTATTTTCTTGTATGTATGAATTGATTTTCATTCCGAGTTTTTAATCATTAGTGGGGGATGTGACACATACTCGGTTTATTTATTATGAAATGAATGGAGTATGTAAAAATGTGAACTATGACTAAATACTCTAAGAATGTTTTTATTAACAAGGTGATATCTTCACTATGTTAACTATTTAGATTTTAGCAAAAATATTCAGAAAAGTATATTGTTTTTTCTCTTTATTAAAAATAATTAGAATTTTATAACGATAGAAGTGTGAACAATAATTCACAGAATCTTTCTAGCAAACTAGTAAGAAGAAAGGTACAATGATAGGAGGTATGTCTGTAAAATAATAATTAATGGAGTTTTGTTTAAAATGAAAAAGTTAAAATATCTTTTTGTTTTTGGAATTATATTTGCTGCCGCGTTTTTTATAGGAAAAGATAAAATTATGCAAAAGGCGCAAGTGTTCCGTTTAGAGTTTCTATCTGAAATGAAAGAAGCGACTATGATTGAAAATGTTCCGTTTATAAAACAGTTACCAGAATTACCTCGTGGATGTGAAGTTACAAGTTTGGCTATGTTGCTGCAATATAAAGGTATACAAGTAGATAAGATGCAACTTGCTAGTGAGATTCATCGTGTTCCATTTGAGCAAAATGGTTTACGTGGAAATCCTTATGAGGGGTTTGTTGGAAATATTTATACGAAGGCAGAACCAGGATATGGTGTATATAATCAACCTATTTTTAATTTAGCAGAAAAATATATTCCTGGAAAAGTAGTTAATTTAACAGGTAGAGACGTGCAAGATATGTATAAAGTAGTTAGTTCTGGGTCGCCAGTATGGGTCATTATTAATACAACGTTTAAGCCACTAGCTGAGAGTAGTTTTGAAACATGGAATACAAGCTCTGGCGAAGTGAAAATTACATATTTTGAGCATAGTGTAGTAGTAATTGGATATGATCAAAACTTTGTGTATGTAAATGATCCTTTGAAAAATAATCCGCGTTTGGCTGTTCCGCGAGCAGAGTTTGAGAGAGCTTGGGAGCAAATGGGGAAACAAGCAATCACTATTTTATAATAATGAAAAAGTCATCTTTTTGATGGCTTTTTATTTTTAATTCGTAGTGATGGAAAATTCAGAACATTCTTTTAAAAGTTGATAATTCACGTTATAATAACATTTAACTTAGTGAAGAAGGGATGAAGAGAAATGGATGTCGCAAAGGAACTTGTTTTATTAAAGAATCAGTTGATTGAGTGGAGAAGGCATTTTCATAAGTATCCAGAGTTATCTTTTCAAGAAGAAAAAACATCACAGTTTGTATTCGATATACTTCGGGAAATCCCGCATTTAGAAGTGTCAAGACCTACTAAATATAGTGTAATGGCAAGGTTAATTGGTAAACAACCTGGTAAAACTATCGCGGTTCGTGCTGACATGGATGCTCTTCCTATTCACGAAGAAAATGAGTTTGATTTTATTTCTACATATCCAGGTGTGATGCATGCATGTGGCCATGATGGACATATAGCGATATTACTTGGGGTTGTACATAAGTTAGTAGAGGAAAGAGAGAAGGTTAAAGGGGAGGTTCGTTTTCTCTTCCAACATGCAGAAGAAAACTTTCCTGGTGGTGCAGAGGAAATGGTTGCAACAGGTGTAATGGAAGGTGTGGATTATATTATTGGTGCTCACCTTTGGGCAGCGTTAGAGGTTGGTAACATAGGTGTAATTTATGGTCCTGCAATGGCTGCCCCAGATGTTTTTAAAATTACGATAGAAGGAAAAGGTGGACATGCTGGAATCCCTCATGAAACGGTTGATAGTATTGCAATCGGTACACAAGTTGTTGCACAACTTCAGCAAATTGTATCTCGCCTCACAGATCCGTTAGATTCTCTTGTAGTATCTGTTACACAATTTCATGCTGGGACAACTCATAATGTAATTCCAGAACAAGCGGAGATTGAAGGGACAGTGCGGAGTTTAAGACATGAGTTACGAGAAGTAACAGAGAAAAGGATTGAACGGATTGTGAAGTATGTGACGGAAGCTTACGGGGCGAAATATACGTTTTCTTATGAATATGGATATCGACCGGTAGTAAATGATTATGAAGTTACAGAGGTTATTGAACAAACAGCATTACAGCTTTATGGAAGGGAACGAGTTACTCGTTTACAGCCGACGATGGCTGGGGAAGATTTTTCAGCGTTTTTACAAAAGGCGCCAGGGACATTCTTTTTTATCGGAGCAGGAAATAAAGAGAAAGGAATTATATATCCTCACCATCACCCTCGTTTTACTATTGATGAAGATGCATTACCGGTTGGAGTGGAAGTCTTTGTATCCTCCATTATGAATTTTATGAGTAAAGGAGAATGAGATGAAGAAAATACACGTATTAGCGCTTATTCCAGTTTTTTGTTTAGTTGTTGGACCGGTATTTGCTAATTCAGTTACTCCTTACGTATTAGGGATGCCATTTTTATTATTTTGGGTATTATTATCGGTGCTCATTACGTCTCTTTGTATGGGACTTGTGTACGTATTTGATCCTGCTAATAAGGGGGATGTGAAATGACCGCATTACTTATCATTATATTATTTTTGTTTCTCGCACTATTTTTAGGAATTCGGGCACAACATGGAAAAGATATGAATTTAGAGCAATGGTCAGTTGGTGGAAGGGGGTTTGGCACTATTTTTGTTTTTCTTCTGATGGCAGGTGAAATTTATACGACTTTCACATTTCTAGGCGGAAGTGGATGGGCGTATAGTAAAGGAGCGCCTACTTTCTATATTTTAGGTTATGGTGCATTAGCTTATATTTTATCTTACTTTTTATTGCCGCCGGTTTGGAAGTATGCGAAAGAGCATAATCTTGTTTCACAGCCAGATTTTTTTGTGAAGAAATATAAGAGTCAGACACTTGGCATTATCGTTTCTATCATTGGGGTTATTTCGATAATTCCCTACCTTGTTTTACAGTTGAAAGGGTTGGGGATTATCGTTTCGGAAGCATCTTACGGAAGGGTATCACCGGTTATTGCAGTTTGGATTGGTGCAATTGTCATAACGATATATGTAATGGTTTCAGGTATACACGGCTCTGCTTGGACGGCCGCTTTGAAGGATATTATGATCTTGTTTATCGTTATGTTTTTAGGTATATATTTACCGTACCATTATTACGGAGGGTTTCAGCCGATGTTTGAAGCTGTAGAAGCAGCGAAACCTGGATTTTTATCTTTACCTGATGAAGGAATGAGTATTTCTTGGTTTGTTTCTACTATTGTATTAACAGCTCTCGGTTTCTATATGTGGCCCCATACATTCGCTTCTGCTTTCTCTGCAAAAAATGAAAAAGTATTTCGTAAAAATGCGGCAATTATGCCACTGTATTCTTTAGTATTACTTTTCGTATTCTTTGCAGGTTTTGCAGCTATCTTGCAAGTTCCTGGATTAAAGGGAGGGGATGTAGACCTTTCGTTATTCCGTCTGGCTCTTCAAACTTTTGATCCGTGGTTTATTGGGATTATTGGTAGTGCTGGAGTTTTAACCGCATTAGTTCCGGGTTCTATGCTTGTCATGGCCGCTTCTACATTATTAGCAAAAAACATTTACCGAACAATGGTCCCGACTGCTTCAGATAGACAAGTTGCTAAAGTGGCGAAGTTATTTGTTCCTGTAGTAACTCTTGTAGCTGTTTTGTTCACTTTTAAAGGTGGAGAAACAATAGGAGCACTACTTTTAATGGGATATAGTATAGTGACACAACTTTTCCCTGCACTTGTATGTAGTTTGTTTCCGCGGCAAGTTATTACGAAGCAAGGGGCGATTGCAGGCATGGGGATTGGATTGTTAGTAGTCGCATATATTACTTTATCGGGCTCAACTATAGCTACGATGTTTCCAAGTTTCCCTCAATATATAAAAGATTTAAATGTAGGTATAGTCGCCTTGTTAATAAATATGATTGTGATGTTTATCGTTAGTGGGTTCACGAAAAATGTGTCTATAAAGACAGACAATATAATAGTAGAAAAATAATCCATGTACTAAAGCTATCTTTGAAAAGAGATAGCTCTTTTTTGTATATATTTTCTTCTATTAGCGGAATCTAACTAAAAACTTGTTGAAAAGGAAGTTAGGTGGGGGACTTGTTAGAGCTAAAAGGTAACTTAGTTGAAGTTATGAAAGAAATTAGGGATGAGTTAGGTTCGCCTAATGATTTAACAATTAGGGAAGTTGCCCTTGCTGGTAGTTTTACACGCTGTGCTGTTATTTTTTTATGTGGGTTAACTGATAAGGATAATGTTTATAAATATGTAGTTCGTACACTTCAATATGAAGAAGTGCATAAAGAAGAAGCTGTTGTTCAAACATTATTGGATCGTTTTATTTCTATTGCGGAAGTTGGTAAGAAGACAACGTTTCCGGATATTATAAATGCGATTTTAGCAGGAGATACGGTTATATTAATTGATAATATTCAAACTGCTATCGTGGTTAATAGTAGAGCTTGGGAAAAAAGAAGTTTAGAACCGCCGGTAACAGAAGATTTAATACGTGGACCGAGAGTTGGATTAAATGAAGATATTAACGTGAATAAAATGTTAATTCGCCGTAGTTTACGTGATCCGAAATTGAGATTTCAATCTTATATTATGGGGAAGAGATCCCAAAAAGAAGTGACTTTAATATATATAGAAGACATTATTAATCCTTACATTGTAAAAGAGCTAGATCGGCGTCTTCAATCAATCGTGACAGATGTCGTTTTTGAGACGGGTACGATTGAGCAATTAATTCAAGATAATAATTTGTCACCGTTTCCACAGTTTTTGAATACGGAAAGGCCTGATAATATTGTGGCCTCATTAGCGAAAGGAAAGGCAGCTATTTTGGTGGATGGCTCACCATTTGCTCTTATAGCCCCGCTAGTATTTGTTGATATTTTTCAATCTGTGGAAGATCACTATGAGCGCTGGGTAATTGGGACTTTATTAAGAATTTTGCGGATGGGTTCTGGTATAGTTGCAGTTTTAATGCCGGCGATGTATGTAGCGCTCGTCTCATACCACCAAGGACTTATTCCTTCTAAACTGGCGTATTCAATTGCTGGGGCGAGGGAAGGTGTGCCATTTCCTGCCTATATAGAAACATTAATGATGGCATTAACGATGGAGTTAATACGAGAAGCGGGAATTAGGTTGCCAAAACCGATGGGGCAAACAATTGGGATTGTAGGTGGGCTTGTAATTGGAGAAGCAGCGGTGAACGCAGGAATTGTAAATCCGTTTTTAGTTATCATTATTGCGGTTACAGCTATTGCTACCTTTTCTCTCCCTGTATATAGCATTACGATTACGTTTCGCATTTTACTTTTCGTATTTGTTTTAGCAGCGACTGCTTTTGGTTTGTATGGAATTATTTTAGCGCTTATCGCACTTGCAGTTCATATTACGAATTTAAAGAGTGTTGGTGTCCCGTATACAACGCCTATTGCTCCTGCATTTTATAAAGATTGGAAAGAAGAAATTATTCGCATGCCGAAGTCGATGTTAAAAGATAGACCAGAGTATTTACAAACGAAAGATTCTACAATACGTCCAAAGGAGGGAGAATAATTGAAACCATTTGAGTATGGCGATGAAGAAATTGGATCTCGGGAGCTGGGTTTTGCGGTATCGTCAACAATTATTGGTATAGGTGCACTATCTATGCCACGAGATATCGCTATGCAAACTTTATTTTCAGATGGTTGGATTATTTTACTTCTTGGCGGATTGATATGTGCGTGTTTAGGTTGGTTTGTGACTCGGGTAGCTATTTTATTCCCAAAACAAAATTTTGTTCAATATACGAGTGAGCACTTGACGAAGCCTGTTTCATACACGATTAGTATCATCTTAGTGTTAACATTCGTTGCATTGACAGCATATGAGGCCCGGAAAATTGCAATTATTTCACAAACGTATTTGTTTAGTGATACACCAATACAATTGTTATCTTTCTTTTTTTTGTTAGTTGTTATTTATGGAATTGCTGGATCTAGAGCTGCTTTATTAAGGTTAAATGTATTATTCTTACCTATCGTTTTAATTGCGATCGTACTGCTGTCTTTATTGAATGTGAACTTAATGGAAGTAGATAATTTACTACCTGCTTTTCAAACGGGCATCAGTCAATATGCTGTTGGAGTTAAAAATTCTATTTTTACGTTTATTGGATTTGAGGTAGCTTTATTTTATGCAGTGATGTTAAATGAGACGGCAAAAAAGGCTCCGATGGCAGTGGCAAAAGCCGTGATGGTAAACGTGTTGTCTTACATTTTAATTTATTTAACTTGTATTAGTGTTTTTACATATATGACAACCCGGGGATTAACATATCCAACGATTGAATTAGGGAAAGAGATTGAAATTGGTGGGGGATTTTTAGAAAGATTCGATGCGATTTTCTTTACGACTTGGATTATTACGATTTATAACACGACAGCAATGTATTATGACGTTGCATCTTTATTGTTTTGTGCCATGTTTCCGAAGGTTAAGAAACATATCTTTATTTTCGTAAGTGCTCCTATGATTTTTATGTTGAATATGATCCCTGGTAATTTAAATACTTTATCAAATTACGGAACGTATTTAGCTTGGATAGATATGGGCTTTGTCGTGTTAGCACCTTTGTTAGTTTTTATTGTATATAAAATAAAAAGAAGGAATGGTAGAAATGAAACACCTTCTTAAAATTATAATGCTCATAGTGTTAGCCGGATCGATGAGTGGATGCTCTGAGCTAGAAGAAATAGAAGAAAGAGGGTTTGTAGTAGGTGCAGCTTATGATATTGTGAAAAAAAAGAAATCGAATCCGATTATGAAAGGGACGTATCAGATGGTACTTCCCAGTAAGTTAGCGCAGCAAGGTGGACAAGGTGGTGGGGATAGCGAAAATTATATTAATGTTAGTGCGAAAGCGGATAGTGTCTTTGAGCAAATACGAATTATCGCCAAAAAAATTAGTCGCTCATTATTCTTTCCTCATATACAAGTGATAATTTTTTCTAAAGATTTATTAGCGAATCCATATGTTTTACAAAATACGTTAGATGTATATATTCGTGATCATGAGATGAGACGGAATATTCGTTTGTTCGTTTCTGAGAAAGATGCAGAAGCTATTTTGAAGCAGAGTGCGAAGCCTGAAAATTTACCGGCGCAGTATATTGATATGTTAGCTGAACATCCTCCGAAAAATGCTCAAATGGTTGAGGCTGCAAGAATTGGTGAGGTGCAGCAAAAAATGATTGCTAACAGAAGCTTCGTATTACCTATTCTTGAACTAACGAAACAAGGGGTACAAATGAACGGGGCAGCGTTGTTTCGAGGGAAGGATAATAAGTGTGTAGGTAGTTTGACTGGAGAAGAAACATTTGGAATGAATTATATAATAGGTAAGAAAATTGGAGGATTCTTTACTGTTCGTAAAAAAGACCAGCTTATTACATATGAAATTCATAAGATGCATCGAAAGATTAAAGTATCTACAGAAGATGCCACAAAACCGAAGTTTGATATTCATTTATCTTTTGAAGGCACTTTAGCGGAGGTGCACTTTAGTGATCATAAACAAATTATGAATGAAAGTCGATTGAAGAAAACAATTGCGGAGGAAATGGAGAAGCGTATCCAAAAATCGATTAAGCTTGTTCAAAAAAAATATAAGGTAGATGTATTAGCCTTAGGAGAAGTATATAAGCGGCATAATTATAAAGAATGGAAGAAGATAGATAAGAATTGGGATCAAGGTGAAAATTACTTTAGTAATGCTGAGGTTACTGTTCATGTTCATCCGACAATTGAGCATTCAGGTTCAGCCTTACCGAAAAGAGTGAAATAAGGTGATGTAAGTTGTTTACTGGTCTAGGGATTAGTTGCACGATATTAATGGCGGTTCTTCCGGGAGCTATATACTTTCTTCATAAAAAAATTTCAACGTATGGAGCGCAGCCGTGGAAAGAAAAAAAGAAACCTGAATGATTTTCAGGTTTCTTTCGCGCAAAGCAAATGTGAAGGGGGATACCTTCTATGTATGCTTCGCTTTTATACAAGCCCTAACCAATGTACCAATTGTGTAGAGAGGAATGTCACAACAATGGCGATAACGGTAGGGATTGCAAACGATAAGAATGTCCATTTTGCACTTTTTGTTTCTTTATATATGTTAACCAGTGTTGTTCCACATGGGAAATGAAGAAGTGAGAACAACATTGTGTTTAACGCTGTTAACCAAGTCCAACCATTTTCTAAGAATAGATTTTTAATTTGATTAAAATCATCTATTTCAGTTAAAGCTCCAGTTGATAAATAAGACATTAATAAAATCGGGATAACAATTTCATTAGCTGGTAGTCCAAGAATGAACGCAGCTAGAATAAAACCGTCAAGTCCTAACGTTTTAGCAAATGGATCTAGGAAGTTTACAAAATACATAAGTAAGCTTGTGTCACCGATGAAAATGTTAGCAAGTAACCAAGTTAATGCAGCCGCAGGGGCAGCTACAACGACAGCTCGTTTTAAAACATAAATAGATTTATCGAGTGTTGCACGTACAATTGTGTTCCAAACTTTTGGCTTACGGTACGGTGGTAACTCAAGAGTGTAGTGAGTTGGCACGCCTTTTAAAGCTGTTTTTGATAGTACCCAAGAAACAGTTAATGTCATAATAACACCAATTACAACCATCCCAACTACAACGCCAGCAGTAACTAATGTTTGCATGCTACCTGTATAACCAGCAGCCATAAATAATGAAGCCATTAAAATTAACATAGGCCAGCGACCGTTACAAGGAACGAAGTTGTTTGTTAAGATTGCAAGCATACGTTCACGTGGTGATTCAATAATACGTGTTGACATAATAGCGGCTGCATTACAACCGAAGCCCATTGCCATTGTTAAAGATTGTTTGCCATGTGCACCGGAGCGTTTGAATAAGCGGTCCATATTAAATGCAACACGTGGTAAGTATCCGTAGTTTTCTAATAGTGCGAACATAGGGAAAAAGATTGCCATAGGTGGTAACATAACGCTAATAACAGCACCGATACCACGGAATAAGCCAAGTATTAAAATGCCATGTAACCATTCAGGTGCATGTGCTGCTTGGAACCAAGATGTTAAATATCCTTCGGCCCATCCGAAGAATTCAGCAATCATATCAGACGGTACGTTAGCGCCTGCAATTGTAAGATAAAAAATAATAGATAAAATACCGAGCATAATTGGGAATCCCCAGATGGGAGATGTGAAAATTTTATCTAGTTTTTCAGAACGATATAATTTATCAGTATTTGTATATTGAACAGACTCTTTACATATGCTTGCAGATGTTCGATAAATATCTCCGACAATATCATCTCGTATATCTTCTTTTGAGAGTGCTTGTGCATGTTGAATAATATAGTCTAATGGAAGAGCCTTACTGGCTGAGTGAGATTCCATTCATTACGACCTCCCTTACAAGTGGTTCATTATGGTGTTTTTGAAGTGTAGTTAAGAAATTTTTATCTCCATCTAATATACGTAACGCAATCCAACGTGCTGGATACGTATCACCGAACACTTTATAAATTTGTGGTTCTAATTCTTGAATCATACTTTCGATTTTTTCACTGTAAGAAACCTTAATTGGTGTCGGAATTAGTTTTTTATTTGCTACTTTAGCGATAACACTTAGCAAATGCCCAATACCTACTCGGTTACGAGCAGAAATCTTAACTACAGGTACACCGAGCGATTTTGCTAATTTCTTTTCATCAATAACGATGCCTTTTTTCTCCGCTTCATCAATTAAGTTGATACAAATGACTACGTTGCTTGTCATTTCCATCACTTGTAGTGCTAAATTTAAATTTCTTTCCATTGCAGTTGCATCTATAACAACGACAGTTACTTCTGGTTTTTCAAATATAATATAATCTCTTGCTACTTCTTCATCCGCAGAATTGGAATATAGTGAGTAAGTTCCAGGTAAATCTATTAATGTATATTTACTTCCGTTATGTTCGTATTCCCCTTCAGCTTTTAAAACAGTTTTTCCCGTCCAGTTTCCAGTATGTTGTTTTAAGCCTGTTAAAGTATTAAATAATGTACTTTTCCCGGTGTTCGGGTTGCCAGCTAAAGCAATGCGATGTTTGCTCATCTGAAATCATCTCCTATTAATACCCCGAAAATAAGGGAACTTTCTTCCTTGCGTAGTGCAATAGTTGTATTGCTTACTTGATAAGCGACCGGATCTCCAAGTGGACTGCGCTGTAATACTTTAATCGTTGCCCCCGGGATAAATCCTAAATCTAATAAACGTCGTTTCATAGTTCCTTCTAATTGTATCTTCTCAATTTGTACAAACTCTCCTGTTTTAAATTCGGAAAGTGGTTTTGTATTAGCCGATACCATAAAAGTTACCTCATCTCTATATTGTTAGTTTGAGTTTAAAAAGTTTCCTTAGGTAAACTTTTTGTTAGTAATATAGTAGACTACATTGGATGATGCTGTCAATTGGTACTTTAAAAATATTCATTTATTTTTAGAATTGTTCCAATTTATTTAGTTGTACTAAAAAATATTACTGAAATTCTGTTGAATGTAAATGAAGTAAGCGTGTAAAAGTTAAAAAATATAATGGGTTTGTAAATATATTTTTAACTAAAAGGGGAAAAGAGCAAAAAACATTTACATTGAATTTACATTGTTAAGAATAAATTTACATTACTGCTTAATTAGTGTGGATTTTGTTGGGTTCTTTAACTATAAATGTTGGGATTCCTAGCTTTTAAAGATTATTATCGTCATTTACTTAAAATTAAAAATTGCTTAACACTCACATAATATTGTTGTCCTACAATGAATTTGTGTTCGAAAGAAAATGAATTCGAAAAGCGATAATCCAAATGGGGGTACAAGACATGGTTATGAAAAAAGGTATTAAATTTTCTTTAGCGGCTTTAGTGGTGGCAGGAGCGTTAGTTGGATGTGGGAAAGCAGATGATACAGCTAGTAAAGAAACTGCTAAAGGAAGCGATAATACAAAACAAGAATTATCAGGTACGATTGCAGCAGCTGGTTCTACAGCTCTTCTACCTCTTGCGGAGGAAGCTGGAAAGAAATTCATGGAGAAAAATTCAAAAGTTTCTATTCAAGTTCAAGGTGGCGGTAGTGGAACTGGGATTAACCAAGTAGCGTCGGGTGCAGTACAAATTGGTAATTCAGATGTTCCATCAGGAGATAAAATAAAAGATGCTGAAAAAGCAAAAGAATTAGTAGATAACAAGGTTGCGGGTATCGCATTCGCACTTGTCGTAAATAAAGATGTAAAAGTTGATAACTTAACAGTACAACAAGTACAAGATATCTTCACTGGAAAAGTAACAAACTGGAAAGAGGTAGGCGGGAAAGATGAAAAAATCAACGTAATTAACCGTCCGGCTTCATCTGGTACACGTGCTACATTTGAAAAGACAGTTATGAAAGACGCGAAAATTAATGATGGAACTGGTACAACACAAGATTCTAACGGTGCAGTAGAGCAAGCGATCAATTCTACGCCAGGGTCAGTAAGTTATTTAGCAATGTCTTACATGGTTGGCGATAAAAAAGGTGCACTACAAACAGTGAAAATTGATGGTTCTGAACCGAAAGTTGAAAACATTTCGTCTGGTAAATATCCATTCTGGTCTTACGAGTACATGGTAACAAAAGGTGAAGCGAAAGAAGCAACGAAAGCTTACATTGACTATGTAAAAGGTAAAGACTTTGAAAAGCAAGTAGAAGATATGGGTTACATTCCAATGTCTAAATTAAATAAGTAATAAAATTTTATGGGGCTGGCTGCAAGGCCAGTCCTGTTCATTTCAATCTATGAAGTGGGGTCTGACCTGTGATGAAGGGGAAAAAACAAATTAATTACGTAAAAAGTGAGTATATAGGAAGATCGCTTGTTACGTTTTGTGGTATTTTTATTGTTTTAATTACATTAGCTATTATTGCGTTTATTTGCGGTAAAGGTATTCAATCTTTTACACAAAGTGGTATCTCATTTACTGAGATGTTAACATCGACAAAGTGGAATCCAAATGCTGACGAAGGAACCTTTGGGGCTTTGATTTTCATTGTAGGTTCAACAGTAGTTTCGTTAGGTGCGGTTATTATTAGTGCACCAATTGCTATAGCTCTTGCTATATTCATGAATTTAATTTCGCCGAAGTTTGGAAATAAAGTATTGAAGCCCGTTTTAGAATTATTAGTTGGTATTCCTTCGGTTGTATACGGATTATTAGGGGTTACGATTTTAGTGCCGCTATTACGTGATTCGTTCGGGGGAGTGGGCTTTAGTTTAATTGCAGGTATTGTTGTATTAAGTATTATGATTTTACCTACTATTGCTAGTATCGCTTCTGATGCAATACGCTCTGTTCCATTTGATTATTTAGAAGCTTCTTACGGTCTAGGGTCAACGAAATGGCAAGCGGTTAGCCGAGTGATTGTTCCTGCTGCGAAAAAAGGAATTTTAACAGGTGTTGTTTTAGGTTTAGCGCGTGCTTTTGGTGAAGCATTAGCGGTTCAAATGGTAATCGGGAACACAATTAAATTACCAGAAGGAATATATAGTCCGACAGCAACGTTAACTGGTATTTTGACAATGGACATGACAAATACATTGAACGGAACTGCTTGGAACAATGCGTTATGGACTTTAGCGATGATTTTACTTGTTATTTCATTCCTGTTTATTTTAGTAATTCGAGCGATTGGGCAAAGAGGTGAGCGATAATAATGAACGCAAGAACGGTAAATAAAATTTGGACAGGTATCTTTTACGCAGTTGCAGCTTTAGTTGTAGCTCTGCTAGTATTCTTAGTGTTTGAAATTTTGCAAAAGGGATGGGGATTTTGGGATCCTAATTTCTTGTTTGGAGAACCAAGTAATACAAGAGCTGGTGGTGGGATTGGTCCACAGTTATTCAATTCCTTCTACATGCTTGTTATAACGCTTGTTATATCTATTCCTCTTGGGTTAGGTGCTGGAATATATTTAGCAGAGTACGCAAAACAAGGGCGTTTTTTAAATTTTGTTCGTTTGTGTATTGAAACAATGGCGTCTTTACCTTCTATTGTTGTTGGTTTATTCGGTTTGTTAGTGTTTGTTACAATGACAGGCTGGGGATACACAGTAATGGGTGGTGCTCTTGCTTTAACTATTTTAAACTTACCAGGTTTAACACGTGTTTGTGAAAATGCCATTTCAGAAGTTCCTCATAATGTAAAAGAGGCAAGTCTTGGATTAGGTGCAACGAAGTGGCAAACGATTGCTCGTATTATTATTCCGTCGTCATTACCGCAAATTATTACAGGTGTTATTTTAGCGGCGGGTCGTATATTTGGGGAAGCGGCCGCACTGATTTACACAGCGGGTTTAACATCCCCGATTTTAAATTCAGCAGCGGACTTTTCAAGTCCTGCGCATCCTTTAAATCCATTTAGACCAGCTGAAACATTAGCGGTTCATATTTGGAAGTTAAATTCTGAAGGAGTTATTCCGGATGCAAAGTTGATTGCGACAAAATCTGCAGCTGTATTAATTATTATGGTATTACTATTCAACGTTGTTTCACGCTTAGTAGCATCTGTATTGCACAAACGTTTTACAGGAACGAAAAGAAAAAGTAAAACGACGAAGAAAGTAAAAGCGGCATAAATGATAAAGAGGAACTCCCAATTTATAAGTAGGGAGTTCTTTTTGTATTTTAATATAGAAGGAATGGATGTAAGGATTGTTGAATTTGTAATTGATTATATAGATGAATAGGTGCGGATGAGAGGGGAAGTTAATTTGTTTTTTCTACAAATGTCAGGATTTCCAGGATCGGGAAAATCCACAGTTTCTAAGTATATAGCGAAGTTAACAGGTGCTGTGATTGTAGATCATGACGTTTTGAAATCAGCATTGTTACAATCATTAGAAATGAAAGGGATTGAATCGACGATTGTTGGAGGAGTATCATACGATATTGAATGGGTATTGATTGATTCTTATTTAGAACAAGGGCATAGTGTGATATTGGATAGCCCATGTTTATCCCGCATTTAACGGGTAGTAAGACCCCCGCCTCAAAATTCAGCGAAAGCAAAGAAGTTAGGTGGGGGATCAACTGCCCGTAAAAGCCCGATTGGTTCAACTAATAATCAGTGGGGGATGAACAAAACCCCCACTGATTAAAGTTTCACTTTATATGAAGGGATGGTTGAAAAGGGAATGAAACTGTCTGATAAACATGGTGTAAAATATAAATATATCGAATGTTACCTTAATGATATGGAAGAGATTAATAATAGGCTACAAACACGTAAGCGTATGGTCAGTCAGATTGGAAGAGTGGATTCGGAAGTAGCTTTTAAAAAGTGGTTAGATGGTAGTAAAAGACCTTTAAATAGGGAATATCTTATTATAGATTCTGGTGAACCTTTAGAGCGATATGCTCAAAAAATGATGGGTTATATGAGTAGGTAGAGAAAAAGCGTTATCTTCATGAATGAAGATAACGCTTTTTCTTTTAAATATCAGGTGTTTCTGTGGAAGTGCTTATTTTTCTACGAGAGCGTCTTTTTCTCCCGATTTTATCTAATAATTCATACATAACTGGAACGACTACTAATGTAAGAACGGTTGAGACCGCTAAACCACCGATAACAACGACTGCCAAACTTTTTGATACCATGCTTCCTGCTTGCGATTGACCAAATAGGAGAGGAAGCATCGCGACGATCGTCGTTATAGCTGTCATAATAATTGGACGTAATCTGGTGGATCCCGCTTCTAATAAGGCATCTCTTGTTTCCATCCCGTGTTCTCGATTTTGTTGCACTCTTTCTATTAATACAATAGCGTTTGTAACTACAATCCCGATTAACATTAATGCGCCGATTAAGGAATTTATATCAACGGGTGTTCCTGAAATGATTAATCCTAAAATACCGCCAACAGCAGCTAATGGCAAGGAGAATAGAATTGCAAAAGGAGCGCGCGCCTGTCCGAAGGTGATAACCATAATTAAATATACAATCCCGATTGCAATCCCCATAATTTTGAATAAATCTGTGAAGTTTTCTTGCATAGATTCAGTTGCGCCTGCAATAGTTACTTTTGCGCCGTTAGGTAAGACTAGTTTAGCTATCGTTTCGTTTACTTCTGCGCTTACTTTACTTAAATCTTCATTTGAGGCCTCAGCAGTAATTTGAATCGTTTCTTTTCCGTCTTTATGGAAAATTTCTGTTTGAAGTTGCTTTTCTGAAATAGTTGCAATGTCTTTTAAAGGAATTGGTCCATTAATAGGTGATAGTATGTTTGTGTTTAAAATGTCTTCTCGTTTAGTAATGTTTTCTTTTTTGTGTTCTATCATAATAGTTGTTTTTTCGTTATTGATTGAAACTTCACCAATAGGTGATTTCTTCATAAGGAATGCTACTTGTTGTGCTGCCAATTCTGGTGTTAATCCTAGTTGTTCGGCCTTTGTTTGATCAATATGGATTTGCCATTCTTTCTTAGAGTCTTCTAAATTCGTTTTTACTTTAGATAGAGCATCCGTATCTTTTAGTTTTGTTTCGACTAGAGTAGCAGCCTTTTTTAAATTCGTTTCGTTAGTAGCTGTTACGTTAAATTGCAAATTGTTGCCGCCGCCAGAGCTTGAATAACTCATTTTTATATAATCCAGTTCAGCGGGTTCAAAGGTTTTATTTTCTTTTTTTAACTCTTTAATATATTGATCAATATTAGAGCCTTTCTTGAAGACTACTAATATACTTGCGAGATTATTTTTGGTCGTTTGCCCCCATTGTGCATCTTCTGCGCTAGATCCCATTCGTAAAATAACATCCGTTACATCCGAGTTAGAAAGTAATTTCTTTTCGAAATCGAAAGCTTTTTGTTTTTGCGTTTCAGGAGCGTAATCAGCTGGGAAAGTCATGTTAATAGATAACATTGTGTCGTCTTCAGATTTTATATTCGCTTTCGGTAGTAATACATAGGCTGCAATCGATCCTGCGAATAATAAAAAAGAAGTAAGTAGAATAATGAATTTATGCGAAAGAGCCCACTTTAATGTAGCGACATATCGTGGTGAAGAACTTGGCTTTCTATGCTTTGTTTTTTTGAGTAGTAAAAAAGCCATAAGTGGAACAACTGTTAGTGCGACGATTAAGGAAGATAATATAGAATATACAACTGCTAATACCATAGGTAACATTAATTTTCCGATTACTCCGGATACGAGTCCGATAGGTAAGAAAACAGCGACTGTTGTTAAAGTAGAAGAAGTAATTGCAACGGCGACCTCTTTCGTTGCGTCGAGAATAATATCTTTAGAGAAAGATTCTTTTTGTAAACGACGGAAAATATTCTCAATGACAACGATGCTATCATCGACGAGACGTCCAACGGCAACTGCTAAACCACCAAGAGTTAGGATGTTAAGTGTGATGTTAGATTGGTGTAGTAAAAAGAGTGTTAATAAAATAGATAATGGAATACTGACAACAGCGATGAGTGTCGTTCGGAAGTTACGCAAAAAGATTAAGATAATTAGAGTTGCAGCAATTGCCCCAAGGATGACTTCTTTTCCCATGCTAGTAACAGCGTTTTCAACTTGTTCATGAGTTGAGGCTAAAAGTTTAATAGAAAACTGATCTTTATATTGTTTACTTATATCTTTGATTTTTTTATCGATTTTTTTTCCGATTGCAACCGCATTTTTGCTTGGCTCTTTCATGATGATTAATCCAGTGCCTTCTTCTCCGTTTATATGTGAGATTGTATCGTAGTGTTGTTTCAGTTCAATTTGAGCAACATCTTGCAATTTTACTTGAGGTGCAACGGTAATATTTTTAATAGCATCTACATTTTTGATATCCCCAATGACGCGAAGGTTATATTCTTCTTTATTAACGGTAACGGCTCCAGCTGGAGTGGAAGTTTCTTTTCCTTGTAAAACTTTTAATACTTGTTCTGTTGTTATGTTTTTATCTTTTAATTGATTTGGGTCTAGTACGATAGATAATTCAGAAGTTGATTTTCCGAAAAACATAACGTTAGCAACGCCATCAATGCTTTCGAGTTGTGGTACGATTTCTTTTTCGATTTGTTTTTCATCTGCTTTTGAAAATCCATTTTGTTTCTGGATTGCAATTTGAGCGAGTGGAATCATAGAAGTATTTAATTGGCTCACTACGGGTTTTGTTGCATCTTTAGGTAGTCTAATTGTATTAATGGCTTTTTCGACCTCGCTTGCTGCATCCTTCATATTTGCTTTGGATGTATACGCGATATCAATGCGTGATAATCCCTCGTGTGTAGAAGAGGTGATGCTATCGATATGTTCTAAATTGCGAAATTGTTTTTCAAGAGGATCTGTTATTTCTTTCGTCATTGCTTCAGCGTCAAGTCCTGGAGATAAGGTTGTGACAGTGACTGCAGGATTATCGATGCTTGGTAAAAATTCCATAGGTAATTTGGAACCGGAATAAACGCCGAGTATGGAAATGAGAAACACCATGATGATAACAGCGGCGCGGTTTTTTAATGAAAACTTTGTTAACCTATCCATAAAGTAATTCCTCCATCGGTTTATTTATAGTTGATTACGTCCTTTCTTACTATATAACAAAAAATGGATATTTTTCATTAATTAAATGTAAAAAAATTCTAACAATAATCTTAAGTAAATGTTTTTAGTACAAATTTGTTGTTTATCCCACCATTCGCTGGACGCTAAGACCCTAGCTTTAAAATTCGGTTGGATTCGAGCGGTCTGATCCGTTAATAATCTTCGGGAAGAACAAAATCAAAAATCAGCATGTTCGCTTTATTATAGAAAGTGAACATACTGATTGGAGAGGGAAGTACTGAATCTCTTTTTTTTTAGTGTGGATTGATTTGTACTGTTATATTGTTGGCCTATAGAGAGGTAAATGGTATGGGCTTTAGAGAATAGGTTTATAAAATGCGGTTGGGTCAATTAGAGTGTATCGGTATACAATTTTAAATGGCTGTTTTCTGTAGAGGGGATGAGGTGTTCCTATATAGAAGAAAGTAGGTTGGATATTTTTTTGTGTTTTTTTTATAAAAAACACTTGTTATTTAAAAACCATGATGGTATATTAATAAACGTCGCTGATGCGGAAACGCAGAAAACGACAAAAAAAGAAATTTTAAAACATGGTTGACATCGAAAAATGAAGATGTTAATATGATGAAGTCGCTTCTGAAGCGGCAGACAAGTTCTTTGAAAACTGAACGAAACAAACAACGTGAAACGTCAATTTTTATTTTTAGATGCTAGACAAACTAACTTTATTGGAGAGTTTGATC
>NZ_VLTE01000065.1:0-273 GCF_007558965.1 Bacillus sp. HY001
GGGGCAGGTTTTTATTTAAATGCAACACAAGATCCATGGGCAAAGCATTATCACATGTATACGTATATCGTAGATGAATTAACAGCTATTGCGTCAACTTTGATTCCTAATTTTTCAGGAGAAGAAAGTATAATGGGTCATTCAATGGGAGGTCATGGTGCTTTAGTAATTGGCATGAAAAATGCTAAGAGATTCAAAGCAATTTCTGCTTTTTCGCCAATCTTAACCCCTAGTCAAGTTCCGTGGGGAATCAATGCTTTCACTTCTTATTTA
>NZ_VLTE01000066.1:0-24540 GCF_007558965.1 Bacillus sp. HY001
ACCAATCGGACTTTTATGGGCAGTTGATCCCCCACCTAACTTCTTTGCTTTCGCTGAATTTTGAGGTGGGGGTCTTACTGCCCATTAAAGCGGGATAAATCTACTTACAATAACTACCTAAATTAACAGAAAATTGTTATAATTAAACATAAGGAGGGATACTATGAAAAAAATCATATCTATATGCGCTCTAACCGCTCTATCTTTCACTTTAATAGGCTGTGCCAGTACCTCAGCTACAGACAAATCTCCACAAACTAAACAAGAACAGAAACAAAATGCCTTTCAATTAAACTCCGCAAATATTACAGATATCGAAATACTTAGCACAAAAAATAACAACGTTTCAAAATCTCAAACAGATAACGAAGAAATGATACAATCAATCGTTTCAGCAGTTCAAAAAGGAACGCCTAAAACAATTACACTAGATCAAAAAAAGCGAGAATCTGCACATTCTACTATAACCGTTACATATAAAGATGACGCAAAAGAAGAGTTTCTTGTGTGGGTTGATAATAAGGAGCAAATTACGATTGCGAAAGATGAGAAGAAAGATAAAGTTGAAGGTGTGGTAGTGAACATTAAAGATGCGAAAATGATGAAGGATTTCTTTTAAAATTCTAATATAATTGATGTTAAAAAAGAGTAGGATTACATCCTACTCTTTTTTAATCATGTCCAATAAATAAATTTTTATAAAGTGAAACTTTAATCAGTGGGGGTTTTCTTCATCCCCCACTGATTATTAGCCCTCACCAATCGGACGTTTACGGACAGCCCGACTCCCACCTAACTTCTTTGCTCCAACTGAATTTTGAGGTGGGAGTTTTACTGTCCGTTAACGCGGGATAAAATCTATTTAAGGTCTAATTTTGCTAAATCATGTTGTAAAACATTATTTCCTTCTTGTGGGTTAAATACTATTGCACTAAGACCAAAAACATTCGTAACAACATCTCTATCTTTCGAACGAATGATTCTTACTTCATAAGCAAAAACTCCTGGAGGAAGAGCTGCTGAACGAAAAGTAACATATCGATTAGGTGCCAATGTTTGTGTTGAAGGGTCTACTAATGGTAACAATACCGGAGAACCCGATGACCAATCAAACATTTCAACAGTTACTGTATGAGTATCATCTGGATCAACATTCATAGCTTCCACAGTAAGAAACAACGTAGCGGAATGTCTACGTAATACACCCGTTGACAAAGTTTCATTGTGATGTTTATGACATTTTCCAGGAGGATGACCATAGCCATAACTCATATCAATTCCCCCCTTTCATTTACAATTAAGGACAAGTATTCCTTATAATATATAATGCTAGTATTATTTTAATGAAAGGTATAAAAGCGGATTTCCATCTGTATTTTTGGATATTTTGTTTTTCATTTATTCCCTCTTAATGAATAATATAGATTCTCCTATTTTGTCCTTGAACTCTTTCTAAGGATAAATAAGTCTATTTTGGAAAAGACCTGCTCCATTCATTCGTAAAAACATAAAGTAGATGGAATCCGTTAAAACACATGAGTGGACCTTTAGTTTTCCCCTCCTATTAAAAGGAGGAACTATGATGGGCTGTGGCTTCGCCGGAGGATTTGCTTTATTGGTTGTATTGTTTATTTTATTAATCATCGTTGGAGCTGCTTGCTTCTGCTAAAAAACTATCGGAAAGACACTCATGTGAGTGTCTTTTCTTTATATGTAAAAAAAGCCCACCTATTTCCGTAGGCGGGCCTTATCTTTATTACACAATAAGAAAGTATACTCTCTTTTCCTCTGAATTTTTATGTAATTATACATATCCATAAAAATAGATAAAGTTGTTATTACAATATATTTTCCACATTCAACTTAGTTATCATTAGCATGTTTTTCTATAAAATCAAGGATCCTGGCATTAACTTCGTTAGAGAACTCACCATTGATTCATCGTAGGCAATTTGAAAGTCTTTTTTTCCTTTTTCAGATGTAAAGTGACCAATCTTATTATCCTCTCTCTTCATTTAAATTCCTCCTTTCTACAAATATACGGATGAACTTTATCTATATATTCATGGTAATCATCCATTGAAAATTTATCTTCTTTAAAGAAAAACTCTTATTTAGAAAAAAGAAAAAGACACCTTAAGGTGCCTTCTTCCGACTTGAACCATCTTAATTTTAATACTATGTATTGGACTCCCATCCAATTTTCATTTCACCGTATTTATCCATATTTTTAATCCAGAAAACATGAACAACATAGTATCTTATTGCTGCTTGTTCATAGCTTTCATCTGTTCTTCATACACATATTTAGTAGTCATGAAGTCGTTAGGGAAGTCGCTGATCACTTTTTTCATAACGTTCAGCTCCTCCTGGGATTTGAGTTCAATACCATTTAGATGATCAAACGCCTTAGATTGTTCCTCTGCTACGTAATTTTGTGTCATGTAATCATCTGGAAAGTCTTTCTTTGCCTTTTCTTTGACAGCATTCATGGCAGCTGCTTTATCGATATTTTTAATAGGATTTGTAAATCCCGATGCAGATTGTTGAACATCTTGTTTAGGTTTTTCTTTCTTTTCTGGTTGAGCTTGAACATCTTGTCTAGGTTGTTCTTGTTTTATTTCTTTTTTCAGTTCTGCGGGAGTTGTTGTAGCTTCTTCTTTTTTGTTTTTCCCTCCGACAACAACAATTACGACTACGGCAATCATAAACCAAAACCACCACTTTGTATAAAATGAGTTTTGCATAGTTCTCTTCCTCCGATTATAGGGAATGTATAATTTCTCATCTAAGCATAACAAAAATGGTTACAACTATTATATCGAATTTTGTCGCTGAAAATAAAAAAAGAGAGCCGCAGCCCTCATTGGTGAATTTAGTGAAATTATGTGATTTTTATCTCTATCAAATGGACATGATTTCTTTTATGATGAAATCATTTCACAATATGTCTTTATTATTTTGCAACAATTTCACGTACAATGAAACCTGCTTAGCAAAGCGTCAGCTGTAAGGAGATCCCTTCTATCATCTTCTCGCCTCATACAACCGATTTGCTTTATACGAGCAAACGAAAAACATACATGTCGCAACAGGGATAAATGTCAAAAACAATCCTCTCATTAATGCAAATGGTGTTTCAAATAAGAATGACCATAGAAATGATACGCCTTGCTTATCCCATAATCCAGGCGTCAAGTATAGTTCTTTCGGATTTACAAATGCTCCTAAATTCATCGTATTACTATACATAAATAAAAATAATATCGGTAAATAACAGATCGCTAATTCTAAAAATGTTTTAGATAGACGTTTATACTTCCCCGCTCGTGACATTTGATCTGAGAAAATATCATCTTCACTTTCTTCATTTATCTTTTTAAAATAGTACGTACCTGTCCACCGATTACCAGCTATATGCTCCCAGCCACTATCTTCAAATAATGTACAGTAATTAATAAATTCACTTTTTCTACTAAATACCCTATGGTCTATTCTAATCGTCGCATCTTCCGGCTCTGTATATCTAAATGTATAACCAAATGTATTGCTTTCTAGTTGATAGCCTTTCCAAGCCATCTCTTCTAACCATTTTTCCTCTTTCTCAAAGTCTAAAAAGAATTTCAATCTCCACATCATCGTTTCCCCCTAACTATACGTGTAATAAACTTTTTGTAACCTCAATAATGTGCTGCATTCTCATAAAGTCTAAGTGCAATACTTCTTTCCCACGTCCCGTAATGACATACACTTTTCTTCGTTTATCTTCACTTTTCACCGATTCTATTAACCCTTGTTTTAATAAATTTTCAACCGCGCCATATAATGTACCCGCTGCAATTTTCACTTGATGATTACTCAGTTCCTCCACCTTTTGCATAATTAAATATCCATGAGCTGGCTCTAATAATGCTAAAAGGACGTAATACGTTGTTTCCGTTAATGGTAAATTTTTATCTCTATTCATAAAGACCTCCAATGTAACGATAACTATATAGCTAAACTATATAGTTAAACTGTATAGTTTGATTTTATACAGTTAGACTGTATATGTCAAATGCAAAAATAACTTTATACCCCATAACAAAAACGCTACCTTTTTAAAAAGATAGCGTTTTTGTATTACCCTTGCTTATTCTTTGCCTTCATTTGCTCTTCATAAACAAACTTTGCGGTCATAAAATCGTTAGGAAAATCTCCTAATGCCTTCTTCATCACGTTCAATTCTTCTTGTGATTTAATTTCAATACTGTTTAAGAAATCAAATGCTTTTGATTGTTCATCCGCAACAAAGTTTTGCGTCATATAATCATCCTGGAAGTCTTGCTTCGCTTTTTCTTTCACCTTGTTCATTGCATCTGTTTTATTTATACTTTTCACAGGATTTGCAAATGCGCCTGCGGGCTGTTCTGGTTTAGGTTCTTCTTTCGTTTCCGGCTGTGGAGCTGGTGCTGGTTGTTGCTTCGGTTGTTCTTGTTGAACTGGCTGTTGCACTACTTGTTGCTCTTTTTTCGCTAATTCATCTTTTAACTTCTTAACTTGCGCATCAAGAGATTTATTTTCAGTTTCTAATACACTCTTATCACTTTTTAACTTTTCCATTTCCTCAAAATGCTCATCTACTAATTTATTGTATTCCTTCTCCGTGTACATTTTTTCACTAGTTGATGTCGTTTTCCCCTTCGTAATAACTACATTAATAATTACAAGTAACACTATAATTCCTATTAACGCAGCAACAATCTTCTTTTTGTTCATTCTTAATCCTCCAAAATGTAAAATTACCAAAGTCATCATAACAGATGCAGTTATTTTCTTTTGTCACATTATGTCGAACTAAAATAATAAAAGACGCTGCCCTATAAGGACATCTCCTTTTCTAATGTTTACAAAACACTCTAAACAAATATTGAAAATAGCTTTGTTTATTCCCATAAAATCGCAAGCATATTCCACTAATGATATTGATTATCATTTGCATTTAATTGGTGATATAATGATTTCATCAAATATAAGGAGGAAGCAACAGTAAGTGAAAATATAAAAAAGCGAGGTGAACAATCTGTTACTAACAAAAGAGAAACTATAGATAAAAATATGCTTAGGGTGTAAAAGAGTGTATATTTGTCTATATTTTTAGTAGCAGGAAATTATGATTACATTTTGTACCCCCAAAAATGTATGTGTCTTTTCTATTATCCTATTTTCTATATTCTCTTCGTCACTATCATCGCAACAAGTAATGGCAGCAGAAGATCCAGAAACTCCAGTAAAAATAATGAATCCCGCTGAACCTTCCAAACCCGAAAACTATATTCAAAGTAAAGATTCATTATATGAAGAAACAGGAGGCCTTTATACAGAAGAGGACCTTAAAAACGCCATACCTAAAGATAAAACAAAAACGCCGGACAACTCCATCAAATTAAATCCATCATTTGAGAAAACACCTATGAAAGAAAAAGATAAGAAGCAACAATTTGCACCACCAACTTATCCCAGCAATGATCCTTTTCCTACTAAAGCAACCGTTCCAAAAACTACAGGGACCTCTAATTCTAAAACGTCGGTATGCCCTGCATCTGTAGTTACTTCTAATGAAGATAAAACGCAATATTAACAGCAGGCTCTTGGTATACGGACTTTTTATTTGTTCCAGCGTAACTTCCATACACCATAACTGCATGAAAAAAAGTGAAAACTTCTTCGATTTCATCGAGGACGTTTTCACTTTTTAAACTAAATTTGTTACATCTCTTTTTCATTCTCACTACATAAACGTAATCGTCACTAAAGAATATCCTTCTTTCGCATTATACGGCTCCGCTTTATAAGAAACACGGCTTGCTCCTTGCGGATAACCGATTTCTCCAATTACTTTTTTCACATCTTGCAATGCACCATCCATTGATTGTTTATAAAGAATTTCAATCTTTGGTGACTTTTCTTTATAACGTTGCTGCATTTTATTTTTGAATTCATTATAGTTATTTGCGATGTATTCATTTCCTAAATAATTTAACTTTGTATCTTTTAATATTTGCTGATATGCAGTTGTTTTCGTACCACCTGCCGCAATTTTATTTGTTAATGTACTATAATAATTTGTTGTAGCTTGCGGATAGTCCCCGCGGTTCCACTCATGATTTCTTGCAATTTGCTCGTCAGATAAGTTGAAATAAGAATACGTTACGCGGCCTTGTTCATCTGGAACTGGATCATCGAATGTTGTATCAAGGTGATACCATTTGTTTTCGATTTTCACCAAGTTCCAAGCATGAGGCTGACCGTCTCCAGTTCCTACTACAAAATGATTCTCAATTCCAGCTTCTTTTAATAATTGATAGGTTAATAGTGCGTAACCTTGACAAACCGCAGAACGATTTACGAGTGCTTCATATGCTGTGTAAGCTTTATAAGACGTATCATAAGAAACGTGTTTTACAACATAATCATGAATCGCCTTCACTTTTTCGTGATCATCCATTCCAACTTGCGTAATCGAAGAAACGATTGCCTTTGCTTGCTTCATTACATATTCCGTTTGTTCTTTCGTTTCACGGTATGTAATCTTTAACGTAAACGTATAATTACCAGGCGATCCAGAAAGTCCATATGAAACATTCGATCTATTATTATTTGTATACTCATTTTTACTTGCAACTTCTTTATAGGCGTTAAAAAGTGTATTCATCACTTCTTTTGTATTACTATTTTTCGTTTTATACGGAAGTGTAATATTCGTTTCATACGCATTAATACGCTTTTGCACTTCATCTTTGAATGCTGCTAATAATGCCGCATCCCCTGTATCTTGCACCGCAACTTCAGGCTTTTTATATTTCAAAGTATTATATAAAAACTGTGCATATTGTTCACGTTTCACCGTACTATATGGCTCAAATTTTCCTTCGCCTGTACCAGAAGCAATCCCGTTTGATTGCACTGCACTAATTGCATTTTCACCCCAAAAACCACTTGGAACATCGTTAAATGTATGCTTTTGTTTCGCAGAAAGTTGGAAAGCGTTTGTTAAAATTTGTGCCATTTCTGCACGATTCACAGGAGCTTTCGGTCTAAAATTCCCTTTCTCATCCCCTTTAAATACCCCTGCATTCGTTAACATTAAAATTTCCTCAGGAAACATCGTAGAGTTTTGATTAATATCGCCATAAGGATTATTAAACTTAGATCCATCCTTTAATACATAAAGAGCATTATTACTACTAAATGTTCCTCCTTGTTTATTCGGTAGCATAACTCGATACACTAAAGCTGCAACTTGCTCCCTCGTTGCAACATCTCCAAAACCAAACTTCCCATTTCCATAACCGGAAATAATATTTTTACCCGCTAAATCTTTAATCGCCGGATACGACCAATGCGATGTAGGCACATCAGAAAAAACAACCGCCTCAGCAGCTCTCACATCACTGCCATTTGTATACAATAAAGCACCACCAATAAGTGATAATGATGTAATTGATTTTAATAGTTTTGTGTACATAATTCCTTCTCCCAATTCGTTCTCTATTTATGTTATGTTTTGTCGAAAAATCTAAAAGAATATGACAAAACATATTATACAATTAAAACTTTTTGAGGGATACACTAATTTTTGAAATATGCAAAAACTCATATTAGTATATTTTTCCGTATTAATATTATGTTGTTTTTCTTGCGAATATATAAACAAAAGAGAAATACAACATACAAACAGCCCAAGTTCCTCATGAAAACTTGGGCTACTTCTTATACTTTTGTGCAAAAACAATAAGAATTTGGCCATACGACCACGATTACTGTAACAAAGGTTTTTACTAGAACCTTCTACACTATTTAACTGACTCTACTTGTTTTTCTAATTCTCTTCCAAGGAATGTAGCAAGCTCAAGCATACCAAATTGATTCGCTACAAACTCTGCGTCAGAATTATAGTTTGTGTTCGTATTAATATCATACGTATAGATTGTTCCATCCGCACTGCGAATAAATTCAATACCAGCAACAGCGATTTCATTTTCCTTCAAAAACTCTTTGTATTGTTCAATAATTGGCTCTTGGAAGCCTGATATAATTTCAAATTTTGTTGACGTCTCTTTCTTACTCTCTTCTCCTACTGGGCAAAAAGCATCTTGAATCGAACATGCATCTGCTGGACAAAGCTCAAACCCTTCTGATGTATCTACTTTAACCGCATATACAAACTGGCCGCCTACAAACTCACAACGTGTAATATATGGTTCTGGCGCTTCAATATATTGCTGGATTAAAGTAATTCCATCAATGGGTTCTTCAAACGCCGGACCATCCAAATATTGTTCTAAAGCATCAATGGAATGAAACAGTTGAACACCAAGGCCTTTACCTGCACGGTTATGTTTTGTAATGAACGGTACTTCCCCTAACTCCCTTGCTGCTTTTACTATATGATCACGACCAACAGCACCAATTGTTTTCGGCACTTGTATTCCAAACTTTCTTAATGCTGCATATTGATTCAATTTACTTACTTCAAGACGTAATGCACGAGACCCATTAAATACTGTGCGCCCGTATCCCTCTAGCCAAGCAAGAACCCCTTCAGTTAATTCAGGTGCATATCGATGCCCTCTCGTATGTGAAGAAGCACTCATGCGGCTATAAAAAACACCTTTGGGAGGTTCTTGTTCTAATGAAAGTGTTCCTTCATTTAAAAGCCATTCCTCATACGGTAACTCCAGTTCTTCCAACCTTTTCACTAAATGATTCGTCCATTCCTTATTCTCATGTAATATGTAAATTTTACTCATTTGTAATCAATTCCTTTCTTTTCGCTTCAACTAATGGCATCACTTTTTCAGAAAATCGTTTCATCTCTTCAAGCTGTGGTGAAAATTGTAAAAGTAATAACGTAACACCCACTTTTTCAAAAGCAAGTATTCTTTCTGCAATTTGTTCTGGTGTTCCGATTAAATTAGGACGTAACCCTCGATTCGATACGGAATAATCATTGAGCTTTACTTGCTGTTCCAACTGCGATTTACTCACAAAATCTTGGTAACCCGCGTAACCTAACGCATCATCTTTCACATCCGTTATGCGTTTCCATTCTTCTACTGCCTCTTCTTCTGTATCACGACAAATGACGTAAGCCGCCAGCCCGAATGACTGCAATGGCTCCTCTGTGACTTTCTTTCTACGATTCTTCATATCTTCTATTTTCACAGCTACTTCTTCCACTGTTCCCCCGTGCATTACATACGCATCTGCGTGATTTACAATAACCTCTTTTCCTCTCTCACTCTCACCACCTGCATAAAGCTTGATGCCTTGTTTCTGCACAGGTTTTGGACTTAAGTTTGTATGCTGAAGCTCATAAAAGTTCCCTTTATAAGAAAACTTGTCTTCTTTCCAAAGACCCTTCAAAACTGTTACAAATTCCTCTGTACGATCATATCTTTCATCATGTGCGGTAAATACTCCGCCGTACTGTTTCGCTTCTTCTTCCCACCATGCTGAAACTACATTTAATGTAAAACGGCCATTACTTAATTGATCGATATTTGCTGCCATTTTCGCTGTAACCGCTGGATTGTGGAAGCCAGGTCTTACAGCTGTCATAATCTCTAATTTATCCGTTACTGCTGCAAGTGCTGCCGCAGTTGTCCACGCCTCTAAACTTGGTGCTGAAACACCTTTTATATCATTTAAATTTAATTCTGCAATCAGTGTTGTTGAAAAACCTAATTGTTCTGCCGCTTGCGCTGTTTGTTTTGCATACTCAAACGTAGGCGGCATAGATTCATCATCTACATTTCGAAGCCATCCCCCAAAAATCGGTAACCAAAAACCATACTCCACTACCTATTCCCCCTTTATCTTTTAGCCATAAAAAAAGCTACTCTTATCGAAATAAGAGTAGCCTTCTTGACTAAGTGAACCGCTCTTATCTTTCAGGTTTTTTTTCACCTGCAGGATTTGGCACCTTTCGTCTAAAACGAGGTTGCCGAAGTTTCATAGGGCCCGTCCCTCCACTTCTCAACATAAGAATTGTTTGATTGTTTTTTATTTATTATAATCATCTGAATAATAAAAATCAATACTTCAATACTTATTTTTCCGATAAACATTAAATGATATATGAAAAATCATATTGTTATAGAGATTTATAAGGGGATTATGTTGTTTTACTTGCGGATATAGAGAGGGGTATATTGTATCTTGTCGAAAACATCATGTATAACCAAGTTGCTTTACTTCTATCTTAAAAATACAGCAAAAGAGGTGTTAGTAGCATGAAAAATATACGATGCGAGAATTGTGGTTCTACTACATTTAAAGAAGGAAGAGTTGGATTTGCTTATCATGCATATGTTTGTGAAGATGATTCCAGTAGGCTCTTTTCAGTGGGAAAACGTTCCAAACTATTAACTACATTTTGTTTAGAGTGCGGTGAGGTGAAATCATTTAGAGTGGAGAAGCCGGAGATATTTAATGAATAAAACACTAGAATCAGGATGTCCTCTATATAGAAAAAACTAGTAATTCATACACTACTTTTGTTAAAAATGAATATTTTTCAAGAAGATAAAAAGAACTAATCCCTAAAAGAGATTAGTTCAATATATCCAGAGTTATTATTATAGTACATAGTTTTATGAGCAAATGTTATATAATGTTGTGTGGGATACATAACCTGTCATCCCTTTATAAGTAACCTTTAACCACTGTTTAGAATTACTATAATGCCCTTGAACATACTCACCAGTTACCCATGTTCCAGTAATTTTCTCACCACTATTAAATGTATGTAAGACAGGTGATCCAACAGTGTAACCACTGCGCATCTTTGCACCATATGTACCTACCGTACCTCCCTTTGCACAAGCTGCTACTACTGTTTCATTTTCAGTAGTATTCGTAGCCGCGAAAGCAGAGCCGTTAAATGTAAACAAAGTAAAAATAAAAGCTGTTAATAAAGTACAAATAGATAAGCGACGTAACAAAATAAATTCCCCCTTTTTTTATAATTTATTTCTTCACAAACGATTATCTTAAATATTCTAACTATTTGCAATATATTAATGTTGAGAAATATTAGTTGGAGTTTTGAAATAAAATTTTATCAAAAATATTAACAAACTCATATTTTACAGAGAGAGCCCGGAAGTAGTCTTCTACCAACTATATAAAAGCCCCTCCACCTTATTCCAATTCCTATTTCAAACTACCCGCAATCTCCGTAAAGATAACTCCAAGCGCATGTGCACCTGCATCTGGATAGCCTAAGCTTCTTTCACCAACTGTACCGGCGCGGCCCATGCGAGCTACGATTTCTTTCGTATACTCTGCTCCTTTTTCAAAGGCAATTTTCACTATGTTTAAAATATATGAACACATAAATCCATTTACTTTTTACGAAAATAAAATTGTATTGTTTAGAATTTTAATGTTAATCAATTTGAAACTTTATGAGTTAATTAAATGTGATATTTAAAGAAGGAATTTGTGATGAAATACCCACATGATGGAATTAATGTTAAAAAACAAAAAAAACTCTAACTAATTCGTCATGGCGATTTAGTTAGAGTTTTTTTGTTTGAAGTATTCACGAGTATCTACCCTTATCTTTTCAGGTAAAACAATATCAAGTTCTTTATCTAACCATGCAAGAGTCTTTTTACGAAGAAACTCACGCATGTGTTCTTCTGCTTCAAGCATCACTAAGTTAATTGTACAAGAAGAATTGCTAGGTTCACAAGAATTACAAGCCTCGTCTCGATATAGTAGGCCATTCTGCACAATATTTTTACATTGAAAAATAGGTTTTGGACCTTCGACAGCTTCTATTACATCCCAAAAAGAGATATCTTCTGGAGACTTAGCTAACCTATACCCTCCCTTTACACCTGGGACAGAATTCACAATGTCAGCTTTAGATAATTTACCGAAAACTTTTGAAAGAAATGTTTCAGAAAGTCCTTGAAACTCTGCCAAATCTTTTATTCCAACACTTTCTTTGGAAGGAGTATTAATTAAATAAACTAGGCAATGCAAGGCATATTCAACCCCAACACTATATTGCATATACAAATCACCTGCTTTTTATTTTAAGGGTTATCAAATTGTATCTTAGGACCATTTAGAATTTTAGTCAAATAAAAAAGGGCTCTTTTAGAATAGTGTGTATTTCAATTGACAAAAATAATTTCAGAGTTTATATTAAAGACCAAGTTAATCGACGATTAACTTGGTCGGCAATAAAAACGTAAAAACTTTTAAAAAGGGGAAATACAAATGAACAAAACACTTATCATAAACGCACATCCGAAAGTGGATGATCCATCATCAGTCAGCATTAAGGTTCTTAACCACTTTTTAGTATCTTATAAAGAATTAATTCCTAATAATGAAACGATTGAACAGATTAATTTATACGATGATGTAGTACCAATGATAGATAAAACTGTTTTAAGCGCATGGGAAAAGCAAGGAAATGGACAAAAGTTAACTAATGAAGAACAAAAAGTAACAGAGCGTATGTCCGAGATTTTACAACAATTTAAAAGTGCAAATACGTATGTTATCGTATTACCTTTGCACAACTTTAATATTCCATCAAAATTAAAAGATTACATGGACAATATCATGATTGCACGTGAAACATTTAAATATACTGAAACTGGATCAGTCGGATTACTTAAAGATGGAAGAAGAATGCTTGTTATACAAGCAAGTGGAGGAATCTATACAAATGATGATTGGTATACAGAAGTGGAATACTCTCATAAATATTTAAAAGCAATGTTTAATTTCTTAGGTATTGAAGATTATCAAATCGTTCGTGCACAAGGAACAGCAGTACTAGATTCAAATGAAGTATTACAAAATGCATATAAAGAAGTTGAAGAAGCAGCTTCTAGATTGGCTAACAAATAAAATGAAGCTTTAATCAATGGGGGCGTTCATCCCCCACTGATTATCAGCCCTCACCAATTGGGCTTTTACGGGCAGTTGATCCCCACCTAACTTCTACGAAACAAAAGCACTCTTCTAATTAGAGTGCTTTTGTTTATATTTAATAAGTATTAATTCAGCCACTGTAATAGTTTGACAAAAAGCTTCATTTGTATTTACTAATCCTCTACATTTACTCCAACTCTAATTGCTGTATCTATTTGTTGATTGTATACCGTTACTTTTTGAAAAGGATTATGTATTAAAATAGGCGTTAAATCATACACTCCTTTTTCTTTGTTTATAGGGATTTGAGACTTTACAGTATAAACTGTATTTGGTTCTAAATCATAAAATAATACATCTTTATTATCTATAAATTTCATCTGCTCCCAATCAAAGAATTGTACTAATGCATATTGTTTTCTTGTATTGCTATTATTTCCAACTTTCGTATAGAAATTCAAATTTTTATCTTTAGTAACTTCTTGAGTCAACCATCTCTTGTAATTATTTTCTTTAGCAATAAAAACACCATCTAGCATATCCTCTGTTTTCTTTTCTCCGTAACTATTAAATTTAACTTGATTATTTACAGTCTCATCCCCTCCTACTACTGTACTGAATCTTACAAATAGAAGATTGGATGAATCCGTTTGTTTCCTAAACTCTTCATCTAATATTTTTTTATCAGGGAATTTAGCAATGACAAAAACCACATCATGTAACCCTTTTGGTAATGGTGGGATTTCTATAGGAACTTCTACTGATTCTCCCGCACCTACTTGAAAAGTGAAATCTTTTGCTAACTCTCTACCATCAACTTTAAATTCACTTTGTTTATAATCTACAAGAAGAAACATCTTATAAACCCTTTCAGTTTTAATTAAATTCCCTAAAGAAATAAATTTTTTAAGACTTTGGTTTTCTTCTATATTAAAGTTAAAATCTTTCTCAATTTCTCCATTTTGATTATATATCCCAACATTAATCCCACCAGTTTCGGCGAAAGGCAATTTATCTCGATTTACTGTACTAGCAATAGTTGATTTGAAATTAGTACTGTCTAATTGGATTTTAGGCTGATTATTATTTTCTTGTGTCTTTTCTGTTTCTTTTTTGCAAGCACTAAACAACAATAACATTGATAATAACAGTATATATACCAGTCTGTTTCGATTCATTTTATCACCCCTAAATAAATTCTATAAATACGAAAAGCAAATTAGAAATATATTCTAATTTGCTCATGCGAACACCCTATTTTATCAAGTTCCGTAAGCTTCACCATTATCCCAAAAATTATTACTAATAAATACTTTCGCACCTGTATAAATCTTACAAAATATCAATAACACAATCAATAACCTTTTTCAAAAATTTGGAATTACCTAATGTTTCTCAAAAATTGTATGTTTTTTTCAAATAATTCTTCTTTAAATATCTCTATGTACTGATGCCTTTTATAAAAAGATGAATCTGCAGTTTTCAAATATAATAGATGTAAAATAGAATATACGAGATAATCTCCTTATCCCACTCAAAGTACTCCATAAGGTGGCCAACATAATTTTGAAGTCCAAAATAATAAACACCACCTTTTGAAGTGCTTTCTATCAATTAGTCAGTTTTTCAACAATACAATTAAACAACCTGAACTCCATATTTATATGAGAACTCACGTTGCTTCTTTTAAAATCCTTATCTCAGTATTTATAAACACACATATCTTTACGAAGAGAATATCCAGCAAATTTACATATCAATCAACTATAAAAACCCCCTCCACCACAAGGCAGAGGGGACTTTCCAATTCCTATTTCAAACTACCAGCAATCTCCGTAAAGATAACTCCAAGTGCATGTGCACCTGCATCTGGATAGCCTAGGCTTCTTTCACCAACTGTACCGGCGCGGCCCATGCGAGCTACGATTTCTTTCGTATACTCTGCTCCTTTAACCGCTGCTTCGGCTCCTTTTTCGAAGGCAGTTTTCATGTCTTCTTCTTTTGAAGCGCTAGCTAGCCAAGAGTCTACACATGGAGCAAGTGCGTCAACAAGTGTTTTATCACCAACTACTGCTCCTCTACCGAATGATCTTTCACCGATAGATTGTATGCCTTGCAGTGCTGCTTGCAACACTTCAGCGAATTCTTTCACTGTTAGCTCACGCTTTTCGCCTGCTGCTTTACTAGCTGCGCGGAATGCTCCGCCCCAAATTGGACCAGATGCGCCACCGCAATGTTCCATAATAATCATCGAACAACCGTCAAGGAATGACCCGATCGTTACGTTCTCTTGATCTACGATAGAATGCCACTCACGTTTTAATTGCTTAAATCCTTTTGCCACACTCATTCCGAAGTCGCCGTCACCTGCATGCGTGTCTAATTCACAGAATGGCACTTCGTTTTTAATAATAACGTCGCTCATTTTATCAACGAGATAAATCATGTTGTTTAATGTAATGACATTATCTTTAATCACAGCGTGCTCTTCCGCCGTTTCTATTTCAAAGGAAACTTCCTTCTCTTCTGTCTCTTCAAGCACATTTACGTACTCAACACTTTCAACTGGTCCATCTACTTTAAACGCTGGTGTATTACATTCTTTTGATAGTAATGTTTTTAGCTCATCATCTAATTTCATTACTGTTAAAGACATACCAGCCATATCGATACTCGTCATATAATTACCAACGAATACTCTATTAATTGTAATGTTTCTAGCAGCTAGTTCTCGCGTCACTGCGTTGTTAAATAAGTAAAGTTCTTGCAGTGGTGTTCCGCCAAAACCGTTAACTAGAAGCGCAATTTCTTCGCCATCTTTTACTCCTAAATCTTTTACAAGATCATTTGTCATACGGTTCGCTAGTTCATCCGCTGACAACATTTTTTCACGTTTAATTCCTGGCTCGCCGTGAATACCTACGCCATATTCCATTTCATCTTCCGCAAGTGTGAAAGTAGGTGATCCGCTCGCTGGAACTGTACAAGACGTTAATGCTAAACCGATTGTGCGCACGTTAGCCGCTGCTTTTTCCGCTACAGCTTTCACCGCTCCTAAATCCATACCTACTTCCGCTGCTGCACCGGCAATTTTATGAACTAAAATAACGCCCGCAACGCCGCGGCGTCCTACTGTATACAAACTGTCTTCTACCGCAATATCATCATCCACTTTTACGTAGTCGACTTCAATTCCATCTTCCGTCGCTAAATGCGCTCCGTTTTTGAAATTCATAATATCGCCGCTGTAATTTTTAATAATTAATAACGTACCTTTTTTACTAGCTGTTTCTTTAATTGCTTGATATACCTGAATTTGTGAAGGTGAAGCAAACACATCTCCGCACACTGCCGCATCTAACATTCCTTTTCCGACTAGTCCTGCATGCGCTGGCTCATGACCACTACCACCGCCACTAATTAACGTTACTTTATTTTCGTTCATTTCTTTCTTCTTAATCACTTTATATTTTTTCAAAAGCTCAAGCTCTGGATGAGCCATAACCATTCCGTTGCACATTTCCATTACTAATGTTTCTGGTTTGTTTATAATCTTTTTCATTGTGATTCTCCCTCAATTCCTTTAATATATTGTGATATATTTGAAATCTTCTTCTTACTATCCATGTTAAAATGAAAGCGTTTTATAGTAAACGGACAAAATGGACAATCTGTCTAAAGACACCGCTCTCATTTGTAGGTAGGATTTTCATATTAATAACATTCTAGGGATGATTCACATGACCTCTTCTATAATTTCTAAAAAGATAATCGCAAATTCATTGAAGTATTTAATGGAAACAGAGTCCTTTCATAAAATATCAGTGAGCGATATTATGTTACACTGTCAAATGCGTAGGCAAACTTTTTATTATCATTTCAAAGATAAATTTGAACTATTAAGTTGGATTTATAAAGAAGAAACAAAAGAGAACATTATCGACTTTCTCGACTATGAAACGTGGGAAAACATTTTCGATTTATTATTTGATTACTTTTATGAAAATCAAAAATTTTACCGAAATGCTTTTAAAGTCATTGAGCAAAACTCGTTTAATCACTATTTATTTGAGCATACGAAAAACTTATATATGAAAATTATTGATGAATTATCTGTGAGCTGTGGATTCTGCCTTTCTGATGAGACAAAAAATACGATTGCCTCCTTTTATAGTCACGGCTTCGTTGGGACAATAAAAGATTGGATTGAAAGTAAATGCGAAGTAGATCCGTCCATTATGTCTTCTCTCATGAAAAATATGATAAACAATCAATTACTACTTTTACTCGAGCAATCAGCAAAGTAATTAAAGGGTGGCAAAAGCAATGAAAAAGATTATGAATGATGTACAACATATCGTTCAAGATATGATGCATGGCTTTTATTTTGAACATAACGACAAAGTATATTACGACGAAACAAATAACATCATTTATGTAAAAGATATCGAGAAACTGAAGCAAAACGTTGTCATTATAAGCGGCGGTGGTAGCGGACATGAGCCTGCTGATATCGGTTATGTAGGAAAAGGTATGCTGACGGCGGCAGTAAACGGCAGCATCTTCACTCCGCCTACAGTGGAACAAATCGTCGCAGCAACTCGCCTCATGCCAAAAGATAAAAGTATTTTATTCATCATCAAAAACTTTACAGATGACGTAGCAAACTTTCTAGCAGCAGAACAAATCGTGAAAGAAGAAGGAAGACAAATTGACCACATCATCGTAAATGACGACGTTTCAATTGAAGATGATGCTTCTTTTAATAAAAGAAGACGCGGCGTCGCTGGTACTGTTTTCGTTCAAAAAATACTCGGTGCGGCCGCTCTTGCAGGTCACTCTTTAGAAGAATTAACAACACTCGGCCGTTCTATCACCGAAAGCTTACACACATTAGGGGTCGCCCTTTCACCTGCAAACGATCCATTGAAAGGAAAAGCTTCATTTTCATTAAACGACGATGAAGTCTTTTACGGCGTCGGCATTCACGGAGAAAAAGGATACCGTAAAGAAGCATTATCCTCTTCTGAAATATTAGCAATCGAACTAATGAACAAACTTAAAAGCATTTATCGCTGGAGAAAAGGTGACAACTTCGCCATCCTCATTAACGGACTAGGCGCAACTCCACTAATGGAGCAATACATTTTCGCAAATGACATTCGACGCTTATGTGAGCTGGAAGGCTTACATGTGGAGTTCGTGAAAGTTGGTACCCTTCTAACTTCTTTAGATATGAAAGGTGTATCGCTCAGTTTGCTTAAGGTAGAAGATTTGGATTGGGTGAAGTGGTTGAAAGAAAGTACGGAAACTGCTAGTTGGTAATACAATGAAAGTATAGGTTGTTTCTTGAAATAAATTTTTAAATAACTCAAAATAACAAGCAAAAAGTCCCTTCAAAGTTAAAGGGACTTTTTAGTATGTAGAAATTAGCCTAAACCTAAGATTACATCTCTTGAAAGGGGGCATTTTTATGTTATTCAGGTTTATTGAGGAGCTTTTGTTTGAAGCAACTTTAGCCCCATGCCAATAAAAATCAGTCCTGTTATCTTATTTAGAATCATTCCTACCTTTTGGTTTCCTCTTAATTTTTTTGTAACATATGAAGAGAAATAAGCAACAAATAAACACCATAATAGTCCGGTTACTGTAAAAGTAAGTCCTAAAATGATAAAAGGCATAGGACCTGAAGCCTTTGTATCTATAAATTGCGGAAGAAACGCAATAAAGAATAAAGAGACTTTTGGATTCGTCAGACTTGTTAAAAGTCCTTGTACATATATCTTTCTAATGTTCAATTTATTGGATGAGGCCTGGAAAGCTACATTTGTCTTATCAAGTATCATTTTAATCCCTAAATATACAAGATAGATAACACCTATAACCTTAATAGTGTTAAATAGCAAAATAGATTTTGTAAGTATAATAGATAAACCAAAAGCAACCAACAACGTATGAACTAAAGAACCAGTAATAATACCAAAAACAGAATACACACCTGCTTTTCTACCTTGTGAAATACTTCTCCCCACAATATACATGGTGTCTGCACCAGGAATTAAATTCAATAAAATTCCTGTTAGTAAAAACACTTCATAATTAATAATACCGTACATTTTAGCACCTCTATCTATTTTTTTGGTGCCCTTATTGATACTAAATTAAATAGACGAAAAAAGAAAGTATTTTCTATTTATTCAATAAAATTAGTGGATTTTTGAATCTACAAACGAAATCCAGCTATTTAAAAATTCAATTACTGAAGAATTCTGCCCTCAATATTACAGCAAATTCACATCAAAAATGTAAATCCTCATTTCCTTGATATTTTCCTTTACTAAGTCTTTTTCTTATAAATAATTCTGCAACAATTAAATTGGGTACCCACGCTAACCAAGCAATAATAGCGTAACTAAGTTCAAAACGCTCTATTCCAAATAGAACGATAAACAACGGTAGCCAAATTCTTAATGTAACTGCTCCAAAGGTTAAAGAATAATTTCTAATCATCCAATTCCGATGATCTTTAATTTTTTTATTCTTAATTCTATTTAATGCTTGATATGCTGATGTTAGCCAAAATACGGATAACAAACCGAAACCTAACTTCGCTACCAATCCACCCGTAGCATAAAAGGATAGGTATAATCCAGAAACGCCTCCTAATAATATACCAACCATATAGATTCTCCCAATTATTCGATGACGGTTGATATTCCTTTCTCTAAATCTAGTGGATAATGTAAACGGACCAATTACTAATGCTACTATACTAGTTGTAATATGTATAAATAGCATCATATACCAGAACGCACTTAATTTAGACCCAAACATAAGCTTCACTTTTACAAGCCCTGTTTGAAATCCATCCATAATAAAATATTGGACAACAATATAACTAGCTACTAAAAAAGCAAAACAAGTAACTACAAACCAAATTTTCCTGTTCAAATTTTACTGCCTCCTTACTACATTAAGGAATTAGATTATTCATTACTGTTCATTCTAGGGAAAAATAGAAAAGCCTTCTTTTATGATCTATTCAGCACATTGTTTTTATAATCGAGATCGTAGCTTACAGATCTCCAGGATAATAAATGAACATCGCCCCTACAAATGAACACACTAAACAAAAAACAGCTTCGTATTTTATGACTAAAGAAGAGTTCGTATCAAGCTTTTTGACCTCTCTTTTTAATATCATTTTAAATAATGCTGTATATAATATTTTATATAATACATACCCAACAATCGCCCCGAGGGTATTCGTAAATAAATCATCAACATCTGTAATTCTATTATTTAGTAATTGATTTAACTCAATTGCCAATGAAAAAAAGAATCCCGCACATACGGTGTTTTTCATCTTTCTAAACTGCGGCCAAATAGTCGGTAATAAAAAACCTAATGGCATAAACAGTACAATGTTCAAAAGATACGTCGTACTACCTGCCGTATCAAATAGAGTCAAGTTGATTTGACTTACACGAATCCACGTTTCATATCTACTTATATCCCATACAGTCGCGATCTGAGTCACCCTATACACTAACGAAAGGTAGAACAGAAAAACATATACCCATAGAAAATGCCGAACAGATATAGTTCTTTTCACTTTAAAATAAAATCCAATTTGAAACACAATACAAAACATAATAGTAAACAAATAAGTATACAAATAACTCATCAAAACTCCTGTATCCATGTAGAATCCCCTAACTTTACAATTTCATCTATGACTTTGTTGTTTATAGGATAGGGAAAACTTTTAAAATAAAAAGTGGGGTAAATATAAAATTTTTCTTAAATCTTATGTTGGGTTTTATTATTACTCTTCTTAGTAATCCGCCATTTATAGCTAGGCAACAACATGCTTAAACTTAACAATATTATCATTTTTGCACGTAATCCTCGTAATACTTTAACCGATGAAGCATATATAAAATCATGTGAATCGTTTGTTCAGTTAAAACATGAAATTAAGAAATATATGACGTACTATAATCACTCTTGCTATCAATAGAATGTAAAGAAGATGACTCCTGTTTGCATACAGAAATCATTTTTTTAGAATGTCCTTTACAAAGGGTACAGATCAAGGGGATCAACTATACCTTCTTCCCTTAAAATCACTAAAACCCATTTACAAATCTATAAAAGTAGATATAATATCCTTATGGAACCTTTATTAATTTATAAAGCATTGTCAAATGAAACAAGATGTCAAATTTTATCATGGTTGAAAAATCCAGAAAACCATTTCGACGAAAAACCTTATCTAGAACAAGACCTTAACTTTCAAGTTGGCGTATGCGTAGGAGATATCCAGCTTAAAACTGGCTTAGCCCAATCGGTTATTTCTAGTTATTTATTAACTATGAAAAAAGCAGGCTTACTAGAGTCTGACCGAATCGGAAAATGGACCTACTATCGGCGAAATGAAAAAACAATACGAGAGTTTTCTGAATACGTCCAAAACGAATTATAAAATGAAAGCTAATAATTAATCAGCATACTAATTGATTATTAGCTTTCACACATTCTGCTTTTTTACAGGTATCCAATTACTTTTTTATAAATTGCACTGCCTATAAGAGCAAGAAACTTCGAAAGGAGAAATTTTTTTAACATATCATATCTAGTTATTTAGATATCTGTTATTGTATTTAAAATTACATACTCCTTATAATATTGGCATCCAATTATGCTTATAATAAAGCTTCTTTGTTAATGAATTTATTTTCAAAATACTGATACGAATGGAGAGTTTTATAAATGAAAAAAGTAAATCCTTTACTTATTCTGACACTCGCAATAGGTGTGTTCGGAATTATTACTACCGAGATGGGTATTGTCGGCGTATTACCACAAATCACTGAAAAATTTGGAATTTCAACTACACAAGCTGGGTTTTTAGTAAGTATATTTGCACTAGTTGTTGCTATTTCTGGTCCATTTTTAATTCTGCTCGTCTCTAGTATGAATCGCAAAATAATTTTATTAACAGCAATTTTCATATTTGTTATTTCAAATTTAATCTACGCTTATACAACACAATTTGAAATCATGCTTATTTTTCGTATTTTACCGGCAGCGCTTCATCCACTCTTCTTTTCAATCGCTCTTGTAACAGCTGCTAAACTTGTCCCTCCAGAAAAGAGTAGTCAAGCAGTTACAAAAGTTTTCATGGGAATTACTGTTGGTTTTGCTTTAGGTGTACCACTAACCTCTTACCTTGCAGACCAATTTTCACTCGAAATGGCTTTCTTATTCGGAGCGTTCGTTAACACTGTTGCATTCATTGGAATACTACTCCTACTTCCTTCTATGCCTGTTAAAGAAAAAATGTCTTTCGGCAAACAAATTCGTATACTCGGCAAACCAGGATTATGGTTAAATATTTTAACCGTCACATTCCTTTTTGCGGCCATGTTTTCCGTATACAGCTACTTCGCTGAGTACCTTGCAAAAGTAACTTCCATGAATGGATCTCTCATCAGTATCATGCTATTCATATTTGGTATAGTTATGATTTTAGGTAATCATTTATTTGGTGGTCTCCTGCAAAAAAGCATAATAAACACTGTAATATCATTCCCTATTCTATATTCTATTGTTTACATATTGGTTTATTATTTAGGTTCCTACCTTGTTCCAATGATTTTTATCGTATTCATTTGGGGAATCGTACATGCTGGTGGATTAATTGTTGGTCAAACATGGTTAATAAGTGAAGCTAAAGAAGCACCTGAATTTGGTAACAGTCTATTCGTTTCGTTCTCAAATCTCGGAATTACTTTAGGAACCACTATTGGGGGCTGGTTCATTTCAAACTTAGGTATTCATCAGCTTATTTGGAGCGGATTTATATTCACACTACTCTCATTTCTATTAATTATAATAAAACTAAAATTTTTCAATTCTAATAGCCAGGCTTCATTATCAAGCTAGTACATTTTCAGTTCCAAATTCGATAAAAAACATTATACATTCTTCTTATAAGATTTTATTAACTAAAAAGTATAATGCTCAAAGCCTTTAGCCATAATTACGACTAAAGGCTTTTTTGTATATAAAAATAATTTTAAAAGGAGCTAATTTTATGGAACATAATCAAAATGGAGTACTTGCTTTAATTGTTTTGTTTTTAGGATTAGTGTTTTTTGTTAGTGGAATGGTTTATCATTTATGGGGTTCTTTTTAATAGTACGATTGTAATCACTACTCATAAATACCCTCAAGTATATCGTTCCTTTATTAATTTCAACGTTTAGACAGATACATAATTCCAAAACTAAAACGTTTATTGCGATTATCGATATGGAACATTTCCCAAAACAACTTAACATGGTAAAATAATATTCGGACAGGAGTCCAATATTATTAAAATTAAGATGGTTCAAGTCGGAGGAAGGCACCTTAGGGTGTCTTTTCTTTATTTTCAAAAGGACCCGCTCAATTATTGTGTAAAAAACATAAAGTAAGTTGAATCCATTAAAATACATGAGTGACCCCTTGTTTTCCCCTCTTATTAAAGGAGGAACTATTATGGGATTTGGTGGTAGTTGTAGTAGTGGTTGTGGCGGCGGCTTTGCTTTACTAGTTGTATTGTTTATTTTATTGATCATTGTTGGAGCTTCTTGCTTCTGCTAAAAACTATCGGAAACGACACTCTTATATGGGTGTCGTTTCTTTGTAATAAAAATCATCCAAATTAGTTATTTACACAGCACTTTATTCCTTCGCATCCCTCATACTGTAATACCCCAAATTAATAATAACCAAGAAATACCCACCCATAATTCCAGCTGCAAATGTCCACATGTACTCACGGTGTTCAATTTCATACATAATAATCGCGCCGAGTATTGCCGCTGCAAACCGATTCATCATGCCAAGCATTGGTGCTTTTTCTTTTTTTACGATGCTATTTCCGAACTTTTCGATACGCCTCCCTAAAATCCAGGCGCAGTACATACTCACTAAAAGGCCGATGCTTATCCCTACAAACTGGGCTTGAAAAGGTGTCAGCAACCATCCCAGTAACATCACGCCTAGTAAACAATATATTTGTATGTTAAATGATCTTAATGCCATACGAATCATGTTATGCTGCTACTAAAAATATAAACAAATGTATATTCTTAGAGTATTCCTGCTTCTACGTGCCCTGCCTCGCTAATTACTTGCTACTACAGTTTGCTGTGACACTCCACAGGCGTAAATTCCGATGTAGCCCACCGTACATATATACAATCTATTTACGTTAGTATTGTATATTTTTTTGCTTGTAAAAGGTTGATAGATGCATTTAAATCTCGGTCTATTACATTTCCGCAATCACATGTATATACTCGGTCAGACAGCTTTAAATCCGACTTTTTTTGACCGCAACATGAACATGTTTTAGAAGATGGATAGAATCTGTCCACTTGCCGTAGTTCAATTCCATATTCCCTACATTTCGTTGATAACAATGTTTTAAAAGCATAAAAAAATTGTTGTGCTACAGCTTTAGATAGATGTTTGTTCTTCATCATACCTTTCACATTCAAATCTTCTACTGTAATAAACGTTGGCTTGGTTTTCACCACA
>NZ_VLTE01000067.1:0-8770 GCF_007558965.1 Bacillus sp. HY001
CCCCTAAACGGAAACGGTCTTGTCACTCTTCGATTTACTGGTTTTTCAATAACCCCAAAATTTGCCCAGGTAGGCAAACGCTTTTCCACATTCTTTACGGTACCCATTAATCCGTATTTAAGCGATAGAACGAAACATCCGATTAGTAAATATGCAATAGACGAAAAATAGATAGATAGACCTATAACCGCAATTGTGAGCAACCACCCTATTAAAATGGAATTTCGCAAAACAATATATTCTCGATTTCTTTTCAAAACAAACATTCCTTTCAAAATAAATTAGGTTATTTAAAAATGGTAAATATTTACATTTAATAATAAGCATGATATGATACGTCTATATTAAACTCACAAATAGCTTAAAAAGGATTGTGACAGACATGTTAAAACTTGTAGTAGATAATACCGTAACAGAACAAAAAACAAATTCAGCTTTTTCAAACTTGTTTACCTGCAAAGACTGTGTATACTACCTTTCAAAATCGGATTCTTGCAGTTTACAATTAGCAGCTGATTCAAATAATCCACTTATTCCTTATAAGTGCGGAAATTTTGAAGAAACCTATGAAATTGGAACAGAAGATCCATTGAATTCACATATACATCAACAACTTCGAGAAGAAAAAGCACAAATACTAGCTAAAAATTATCCAGCACAACCTTCCATTGATCCAATTCATAAAGATGCAATATGGTATGGAACAATAGATTATGGTTGTTGGATTGTAAATGACTTAAAGAAACGCTTTATTCTTGCAGAACAAATTCCTTTTGGTAATAATATCTCTCCAGAAAAATATGCTTCTCCTTTCCCTTTGCATGATCACGGTGCAAAAGAAGGTATTAGGCACTACATGTGTTGGTATGTAAATGAAAAAGGAATTGGTGAATACCATCTCCTAATTGGTGGTGTCATCATGAAAATTGCAGAAGGGGTTAAGAAACTTGGATTCAATCACTAAGCATATTTATAAGAAAAAAATGATAGAATAAACGATATTATTTAGCCTGATACAATTGGTGCCACTCCTCTTTGTTACTGGTATCATATACGTAGCAATGGAGATTTCTAATTCAAAATGGCGAATTTGGCTTAGTTACGAAGGGATCTTCACAATTTTATTCCACATAACAAGATTCCAAGTCTTTCAAACGAAAGATCAACCACACTTTTTATATACAGCTGTATATCTAAGTAGCATATTATTCCCTATATCAAAAGAAATATTTGAAGCATACAAGACAAGGAACCTAATGAGTAGATAAAAGGTACTGAATGTAGATTCAGTACCTTTTCATCCTTATATAAGGTTCTTTACATATTAGCAAATAGCCATGGAGCGAGTACAGCTAACATACAAAGCAAACAAGATCCCGTTATGACACGATTGGACCAACGGTAATATTCAGGCTGTTTCGTACTCTCATGAATTTTTCTTAAACGAATACCTGCTATTAACATAAATGGTGTGAAAATAAGTGCTGTTGCTTTAAACAGGTCTAAAAAATCCGTAAAGATGTTCATAAACGAAAATATATCGGAACTGAACAGGAAGTACACACTTAGTCTCATGGACATCATACTAATAAATGAGAAAATCATACTTCCGGTTGCCCACTTCATCCATTGACCATTCTTTGTAATTAATGCCATAACCATGACAATAACGCCTAATATAAATGAAATAGAAAAGATATTTACTCCTACTTTAAAAGCCGGTGCATACATACCTTCAACTTTTTGTATGATTGATGAACCAAATGAATCATCTTTCTCAGTTGTTTTCTTTCGATTGTTTAATCCCTCTTTAAAGGATGACGAAACTTCGTCCCCCTTCAATTTATTAAAATCTACTTTTACAGAAGCCTGAGCCGCTTGTAAGGGGGTAAGAAGTAAAACCATTAAAACAAGCGTACATAAGACTCCTATCATCCCTTTTTCTTGTTTCATCACACATCACCCGCTAATTTTGGTTTAACGCTCTTTAATTTGATTTGATTTCCTTCTGCAACATAAAATAGGTCTGCCGAATAATAGATATTTGCTTTTGTATATGCCCTCATAATTGCATTTGCAATTTCTTCTTTTTCTACTGCCACATATGTTTCATTTTCATTGTAAAACTCAATTTCAATTCGATTAATATTATTATTTAATACTGTAATATGTAACTCTTTTAAGCTATCTAAGCGATTGCCTAATCCACACACTAACTTAAATACTTTATTTGCAATTGTAGGTGGTTTGACATAAGTCGTATTAAAATGAATTGTTTCATCATCTATCACACCATCTTCCTCGACTTCACACGTCATAATGAAAGAATGATTTTGTTTTTCAATTTCTTGTTGACTCAACTTGCGATCAATGACATACTTCACGCTTGTTGATAGGTTTTCTATATATTCATCCAGTTCGGTATTTGAAATTTTAACCTCTGAGAATTCCGGAAAAATCATGTAAGCATGTACATTTGAACTACTTTTACTTACACGTAATACCTGGATTTGTTTCTTTTCATAGCGCACCGTTTGTTCTAATTTTTCTACTACGTTGTTGCTTATATGATCGATTGCCATATATTATCACTCCTATTTACTTTGATAAAATAATTCTTCATACACTTCTCATGATTTGATGCTATCTATTTAAAGCATTGTAATATTACGAAGAGTTCTCAATTCTCCTGTTTTAAGACTGTTAATCACCTGAATCTCAAAACATTTTAATATTACAATGACGTACAATGTCTCATTATAGTCGAATATCCTTATATGGTGAATCATTCTGTCCCACTCATTTGTACAAAAATAAAAAAATATTTTATCCTTGTACAAATGAGTGAGAAAATGCTGTATTTCATGCTATTTAACCAAGAAAATACAACTAGGAAATACATTCAGCTATTTCCTAGTTATCTTTCACTCCATCTAACTAGTGTATAGGAATACAATGAATCAATTTGTAATTCTATATACAACAGTTGATTTTCTGGTAATATTTCTCCCTCTGTATGAATCCAATAACGCTTGTTATTAGACATATTAAGTACACGTGTCAGTCCTTGTTCTCGCCCTATTACTTTTGCAGTCCACTTTACAAAATCCATATCATCTACCCCTGAAACTCCTTGTTGAAGAGTGACGATATGCTCTGTTTCTTGTGGGATCGGCAACTGTTCTAGTTCCAGAAATGTCTCCTCATATTCTAATAATTCCTCTGGTATATCCTCATCGCTAGGAAAAGGGATATTATATACTGCTTCAGAAGCAGGAGTATGGTGAAAATCTTCAACATACTCTACTTCCTTTGCAACGTCCTTGTTCTGTTCTAAAGTTTTTTCTTCTTCATCTACATTCATTTGAATCGATGCAGCAACTAAATCATATATATTTGCTACATCCTTTTCTAAGGTAATTTCTTTCGTTGGAACAGTAACACGTTCTTGTTCCCTGCCAATAGGCCTATTTTCTCTTGGACACCAATAAACAGGTCGTTCCACCAGTTCTGGTCCTTTTTCTTTATTTTTCTCTTCTATCAACATATTTCTTTTTGTTTTGTAAACTACAAAACATATATAGCAAATTAATGCGATAAGAAGCATCTTAAACATGATTTTCCCCTCTCATTTAACCAAATAAATCAAACTCAAATTGTCCTTCAATTACTTTATTTTTTTGTTTCCCTTTCCCTTTCTTTTGAGAAGTATCTACTTCTACGATCAATTCATCCCACAGTGTAATATCTTGTTTTTGTACAAGCATACGCTTATCTGTATTCAGTGTTGTTAAAGTTCGAATCACATCTTCTATTTCTCCATCTATTTCAAGTACATTCTGCTTCATTCGAACACCAGGTACTTGCTCTTTTTTAATACATTCAACAGCTTTTTGTACAAATTTAGCCTCTTTCATAAACGCTACGTCCATTGTTTTTGGCAATTTTTCCACCCAATTCGTAAATTGAATTTCAATTGGTTCAAATACAGTCTTTATTACATTGCCAATGTTTTCAAGGACGCGTTTAGATTCATCAGATGCTGCTTTTGTCCATTCCTCTGTTGAACCTTTTAATTGATTCCCACTCTTAATGTTTTGAATTAATAGAGTCTGTAGATCCCCAGTATCACCAAGCATTGCATTCAGTCCATCACTTGTTGCATCACCGTTCATTGCTTCAGCAGCTTTGTTCTTTTGGGCAATTAATTGCGCCATTTGTTCCTGGAACGTTTCTCGGTAGCCAAGATAGAAAGTTCTGCACTGCTTTGTTTGACCAATACGCCAATGTCTTCTTGCAGCCTGATTTAACGTAAATAAGCTAAATGATAATTGATAGAAAATCAATGTTGGCGTCGCCAGCAAGTCCAATCCTACCTTTACCAATTCTTGTGAACAGATGATAACATTCACACCACTATTTACTTGTTCTTTTAACCATTCGCTACGTTTTGGCGGAGTAACTGTATTGGTACGTAAAATTGCTACTTTCGCACCAGGTACTTGCTCTGCAACTTTCTGTAAACGAGGCTGAATGTCTCGTTCCTTCACTGTAGATCCTGTATCTGATACATAAATGATAGTAGGTCGGCCCTCAGAAATTTCAGTACACAATATCTCTTGCAACTTCTTTTCTTTAGGCTGTATACAATCCTCATCGAATCTAAATTCTCCATTGGACCAAACAACATCTTTTTCATTACCATCTAAGTAATAGTCAGGATAATGATTCATGTTATCTGGGTATGCATTGCCTGTACGGATGTAAGAAAGCCATAATTTGCCGACATCAGGTGTACCTTTCGCTGCTTCAATTGCTTTTTCAAACGACTCTTTCATATGCTCATAGGCTTGTTTTTGCTCATCTGACATATCAACAAGAATCGTAGGTACATTGATTAATTCGACTGGATTTGGCCATACATCTTTTAAGCGTATATTTATTGTTGTATCCATTAAAAATTGAGTAAACACATAAGGTGAAATACCAGGAACAACTTTCGTCTTATCCAGCATTCCTTGTGCACCACGTGAAGCTACATTAGATACAACTTCACCATCATGGTAGTATGTTCTCTCAATGTTTCCGTAAGTCTCATTCCAATCCATTAAAGAGCTATATTCAAACCCACTCTTAACCATCTTGGAAGGATATAAGCGCCATAACGTATAAAATACATCGCTTGCCTTACCTCCAAATAGAGTACCTGTCCCCCCTACGAATTTCTTACAAACTTTAACTAAACTCCCTAGAGCAGTTCCTTGTGCAGTTTCGCTTTTCAGTTCATGTATTTCGTCAGCAATAAGAGCATCGAAGAAATGCTTCATTTTCCTACGAATATACTCAACTGTAGCTACTTTTCTATATGCTCTTCCTGAGTGTTTTGCACTATAAGGTTTGTTGCGATTTTCTAACTCTAGTTGTTTTTGTAAAGTTTTATTTCCCTCTTTAATTGCCTGCACTAATTTTTTCTCATATTTCGTCCAATCTTTAAAACTTGCATATTTTGTTTTTACCTTCGGACTCCAAATATTTGAATTACAATCGGCACATACACTATTTTTATTTGTTTTAGAATCTAAGTCACTTCCTGTAAATTCTTTATACTGACAGACTTCCTTTTGTTCGCCATTGGCTTGTTGAACCATAATAGAAGACACTTTTTTACGTAACCTAGCACCACAATCTGGACAGTAATAGCCCTTCTTATAATACCTTTGCACCTCTTCTTCCGTTTTTTTAGAAAAAGCAATTTGCTTATAAGGTAATGGCATCATTTTGATAGAATCTCCTCGCATTGTTGTAAAACTAATAACGAAGAAGGTTGGTTTTTGTGGCTTTGGTCTCCCAGCCTGAATCCAAGATTGATGAATACGAATAAGATCCTCTGTGCGTTTAATAAGGTGTATCTCTGCGTCTGGTAATAAGTGTCGTATTTCTTCTTTTGCCCACTTCTCCGTAAGAGTTGGTGGAACAAAAACACATGTACGATACCCTTTTTGTCCTTTTAAATGAAAATAGCCATCTACTGCAGCTGTCATCATTGCACTTTTGCCTGTGCTCATCTCACCCTGCAGGATGATTCCCTTTTGTACTTGTAATGCTTTTGCTGCACCTGTTGCTACATGTGCCTGTACAGGGAATAATGGTCTTTTGTATGTATCAAAATGAGATAATGCCTGATCTTTCATTGGTTGATGTAATGGCTCATCTAATTTTGTTACCTTATCAAGCATGACAGGTGAATACTCCAATAGATATTCATTTAAATCTTGTATTTCATTGATTTTTTCACCTGTGCCCTCTTGCGGAAATTGACATTTTCCAGAGCGAATCATTTCTGATAAAAACTCTTTACAATCCTCTTCTTTTAGTAATACTTGTGCAATAGAGAGCGAAGTAAATTCATTTTTATCAAAATATACTTCCAATGGTTGTAACAGGTTTCTTGTTAGCATCTCCTGATAAATTGGCTTAGCCCATTCTTCTAAAATTGGCAAACCATAAGGAGGAGCCATTAAGAAATCTCTTACTTGCATCTCTGGTGCTTCATTAATTGCAACAATATACTTTTCTTCTATTTCCTTAGAAAACGCAATAATTGCCTTTTTTCTATTTGCTGTTTGTGTATTTATAAAATCAAATTGTCCTTTCGAGATTACATTCATTTTTTTGCCTAATACATAATGTAATTCTTCTTTTTGTCCCTCTCCAAAATACAAACGACGAGTACCCATTGATATGGCTGCTCTGAATGACTTTAATGTACTGTCATTCGCACCTAATACTGCAAATTGCATATGGTTGTTATGATTAACTGCCATAGCAAAACAAAAAGCAGTATGTGAGGCAGTGCCTGTCTCCAATTGCAACATCGCTGGTGTTTGTTCCTGATCAAATGTATCTTGTTGAATCATTTCTTGTATCATAATTTTCCCTCCTACAAATAAAAAACGCATCTTATTTGATACGTTTCATGTCCTACTCATTTAATTGGTTGTTTAAAAATTTATAAACTGTTTCCACTCCGGTAATGATTGTTCAGCTGCAGATAACATATCGCCTACACCCTGGAATAGTGAGAATTGTTCTAACACTGTCCAATGCGTACCTGCACCTAATTGAGAAGCACATAAACAAATGACTATAAGTACAATAGCAATACGAAATATACGATTGCTAAACTCCCATACAATGTATAGCGCTCCTATCCCTAACAGTACAGACATCTCTCTCTTCCTTTCCTAGACAAGTTCTTTGACTTCACCAGTTGGTGTTGCGATGATAAATTTCGCGCGGCGTTTTTGTAATACAACTTCTTTCGTTGTTGTTTCCAATTGCTCAAATGAATTTTCATAATACACATTTTCAGATCCACGAACTGCATGGAGCGTATCATCTTCACCAAGCAAACCATCTGCCACACCAGTTATCAGCAATAGTCCTAATTGTCCGGAAGCAATCGGCATTTTTGCTCTTTCAGCTGCTGTTTTCTCATCTTGAAGTGAGTAACCATTCCCTCTATTTAAACACTTTTTGAATGTCGAGATACCTTCCGATTTCCCTACTCCTTCATAAGCACTTTTATAGTCCACTCTTGATGTGAAAATGAGTTTCTTCTGATGATGCAATTCAGGTATAATCCAACTTTTACGATTCACCATTTGCGCTAATGTATTCACATGTTTTCTTACGAAAGAAAGATCGGACATATTTTCACAAAAATTAGCAAATCGATCATTGAAATATGTATCATTTTTCGTAGCGGCACGCTTACGGCCAATAAAAACACATTGCTTAAATTGCTCAAATTCTTCATTTTCATCGCCAAAACGCATTAATCCTATTTCCTCGTAATTCTTAGCTAAAAAGTAGATAATTTCATCTCGAGCAAAACGATCGTATGGAATGACATACACCATAACGCCACCTTCTTGTAAATAATGGTGAGCGCGCTTTAAGAAGCTGAACTCCATTTTCTCTGATTTTGCATTTTCTGTACGAAGCTCCGTATTATAAGGAGGATTTAAAAAAACAAGTGGAAAATGGTCATGACTAATCATCATACTTTCAAAGCTTGAGCGTACCACTACATCTAATTGCTCTTTTGCTTTGTTATATCGATTTGCATCTAATTCCACACCATATGTATCAAGTTGTATACCAACTTGTTTCACCTCATCTGCAAAACTTCGTAAAATTGTCCCTTCTCCACAACATGGATCAAAGCAAGCATAAGCTCGCTCTGATTCCATTTGTAATAACTGTATTAAATGTTTCCCTTCTGTTAGTGGGGTTGGATAAAAACCCGCCGCTAAATCATTTCCTATACGCACAATAATTCCCTCCAAGTTCTTTTTTGTAATAAAAAAAGGAAGATCCAAGTATATACATCACTTAGTTCTTCCTTTTACCCTCTATAAACTACCTCTTCTTTATTAAAATGGTAGTTCTTCATCTGTAATCTCCGATAGCTCATCCATACCAGCAAAAATATCATCCGGCTCTTGGGATTGCTCTCTTATTTCCTGATCTTTTGGCTCATCTAATACTGTCCAAATGTTATCTTTTTTCATTTTCATATCCCTCTATCCTTCTTATTTTTCAGGTTCGTATACAACTTCTTCGTAATCAAAAAAATAGTCTTTCAGTTTACGTAGGAATGTACGAATCTTCGGTTCAGCTACGATCTTTGTACCATGGTAAAAACTTTGTTGCCCGACAAAGCGCCATAAGATTACGTAGCCTTCTTTTGCTTCCTGTATGCCTT
>NZ_VLTE01000006.1:0-125740 GCF_007558965.1 Bacillus sp. HY001
AGTTACTTGAATCATAACAATATAGCTACTGTAAAAGAAGTGGACACTGCTATGCAAGCCGATATGAACTACTGGGGCATGCAATCAAACTCTGTGCAGGCTATTCGAAGAGCCTTATTTACAGAAGTAAAAAGCTTTTTTAAGGCATTGGAACAATGGAAGAAAAAACCTGAAACCTTCACAGGTCGTCCTAAGTTTCCGAATTATTCTCGTTCGACTGACAAACGAATTATTGAAATCTATCAAGTTCCAAAAGTGGATGAGAACGGGTATTGGGTGATTCCAATGAGTGTTGCATTCAGAAAAAAATTCGGTTCCATTCAAATACGTATGCCAAAAAACTTAAGAAATAAAAAAATCTCCTACATTGAGATTGTACCGAAGCAAAAAGGTCGGTTCTTTGAGGTGCATTACACATATGAAATGCACGTATCTCAAATGAAGAAACAATCTACGACCACGAGTAATGCTTTGAGTTGCGATTTAGGTGTAGATAGATTAGTAAGTTGCGTAACGAATACAGGGGATGCATTTTTAATGGATGGGAAGAAATTAAAATCTATTAACCAGTACTTCAACAAAAAGATACGTAATTTACAGCAAAAAAATATAGAAAATGGAATTTCAAAACGCGTTGTAACGAACAAAATGGCTGTACTTTGGCATAAACGAGAACGACAAATAAATGGTTACATTTCACAAACTGTAGGCCTGTTGTTCAAAAAGATGAAAGCATTTAACATTGATACGGTTGTCGTAGGGTATAACGCTGGTTGGAAACAAAAATCTGGTATGGGGAAAAAGAATAATCAACAATTTGTTCAAATCCCATTTCATAAACTGATTGTGGCAATTGAGAATAAATGTGTAAAAGAAGGCATCCGATTTTTAAAACAAGAAGAAAGCTATACTTCAAAAGCTAGTTTTCTGGATAAAGATCCGGTTCCAGTTTGGTCTAAGGATGATAGGACCCATTATTACTTTAGTGGCAAACGAATGACGCGTGGTCTGTACCAAAGTAAAGCAGGAACATGTATCCATGCTGATATTAATGGTGCGCTGAATACGTTGGAAAAATCAAGAGTGGTACAATTGGATGAAAATCTTAAAGTAAAAACGCCGATTCTATTAGAAGTGCAAAAACGTAAGGCTGTTGCTTCGCGCATAGCTTAGTGGGTGCGTCAACCATCCATATGTACTCGACTTGTCGGGGCTTGTAGCATACGCCGGATTCATCTGAGTGGCGGCTTCTTCCACAAGGAAGAACTGCTCTTTTTCGAAAGGGTGGTGCAAGTGGGAAAACAATCGTTCGTTGCCAGTACCAACCAAAAACATACTTGAGGTGTTACCATAGGGTGGCATGAATGCTAGAGCGTCAATTGTCTAGCAATAGACGAAAAGACCTAGCATTCGAACTCAAGCCCCCACTGAAACGATTCATCTCAGTGGGGGTAGTTGACGTAAACTAAAATTATGTTTTATTAATAGCACATTTAAAATGGACATGCATATACTATAATGTTTTTTAAGTTATGAAAATTAAAGAGGTGCTAATATATATGAAAAGAAGAACATTTGATATTCCAGTTACATTGCGAAGAGAGTGGTTTTTAATAGAATTAGCCCATTTAACGAAAAAATATGGAATTGAAATTGCAACTAACAAAATGGAAGCTGCACCGTTTTTAAGAGATCAAGTTACGGAATCAAAAATAGGGTCAGGGCTCCAATTCGATAAATATGATGATGAGTATATCGTTGATTTATAAGAAAGAAGCTGCGTATAAAAGGTTATGGTATAAACCTTTTATACGCAGCTTTTTTTGTTAGAAATATGTTGAGAAATTTTTAATGAGTCCAATAGGAAAAGGAATGAATACATGTTGAGAGAATAACGTTTCATAAGAAAGGACAGTTACTATTTTTTACCTATAAAATAAGTAAGAAATAACTAGAGTAAAATAGTGCTTCCTTTCAAAAAAGGGGGAATGTTAATGAGGATTTTGAAAAGGTGTATGTTATTACTTCTCGCATTTTTTATTATGGCTCCGATGGCTGTTAGTACGAAGGTAGCGGCGGCGGAAGTAAAAGAAATTAAAACGGGCTTTCCAGATAAAGATGTATTTACACCTGGAGAATGGTTTTTAGGTCAAAAACCTGCAAATTATGATGAGAATAAACCTCCAATTCTTTTTGTACAAGGAAGGAATGGGAATGCTGATAGTTGGTATGGAAAGACAGTGTATCACGATATAAATGATATGTATGATTATGCTTTGAAAGCAGGCTATCAAACAGTATTTATACAATTATATGATGCTGCTGGAAAAGGCTCAGCTAGTCAGTGGGACAACGGAAAATTGTTAGCACAAAAATTAGAAGAAATATATAATCATTTCGGTAAAAAAGTTAATATTGTAGCACATAGTAAAGGCGGTATCGATACACAGGCTGCGTTAGTAGGATATGGTGCAAATCGATTTGTCGGAAATGTTATTACGCTTGCGACGCCACATCATGGATCAAACTTAGCGGATTTATCCTATAGTTGGTGGGCAGGATGGCTTGCTTCTATTTTAGGTCAAAAAGATGATGGTACGTATTCATTACAAATGGGGGAAATGGCAAAATTTCGTTCAACGATTGATAATAATCCAGCAGCTAAATTAAACCGTTACTATACGGCTACCGGGACTAGCTGGGGACCAGTATTTTCTGCTTTATCTATGGGCGGGTTCTATTTGTCATCATACGGTTCAAATGATGGATTAGTAAATGAATGGAGTGCTAAGTTACCGTATGGAACGCATTTATTTACAGATTCCAGATTTGATCATGATAATATACGAAAAGGATCAGCTGTTTTCGCGCGAATTGAACCATATTTACGTACAGCAAATGTAGCCGTACCAGCTTTAGTAGCATCCAGCACTAGTTCAAATGAAAATATAGAACAATTAAATACAACTTCAAATCAAAATATTTTAGGCGGAGAATTGCCACAAAATCAGTGGATAGAGCAAACCGTTACAGTTGATAAAAAGGCAGAAGGAATCGTTTCTATATTAACGGCTTCTTCTGATGTAGAAGTACAAATGATATCACCAAAAGGAAAAATGTATACAAATAAAGATAGCGTTATAACTACTGGTGAAGGTGAATCTTTCTTTGGTGGTGCGACAATTAGAACATTTAAATTTGATAAAATGGATGTAGGAGAATGGAAAGTTAAAATGATGGCGAAGCAGTCGAAAGATGCATATTTAGTTGTAAGCGATTACAAGAGTGACGCACCATTTGTTCTCCAAATGCCTACAAAAGTTAAAGTGAATAAATCTGAGTATAAACTGAAAAAATCACCTGTAGCACCTGAAATGAAGGGCAATCTTTCCATAACAGTAAGAGTAATTAATAAAGAAGGAAAACTAGTCTCTGAATATAATGAATTACAAAATGTTAATAATACTACATTTACTGGTGCTTTAAAGGACATAAAGCAACCAGGAGTATACAACGTTACGATGGATATAAAAGGGATGAATAAAGAAGGACAACCATACAATCGTACAATTGTTAAGTCGGTTTATGTGGAGAAGTAAGAAGTTTTAATATAAAAAGAATCGAACTTTTGCAGTAGAAGAGTTCGGTTCTTTTTCATGTTTAATAGATTAGCAGAAAAGCATTATTCAATAAAAAAAGATGCTGAAATAGCATCTGAATGTGAAGATGATTATTAACTTAGTTTAATAACTGTTAATTCAACTGCATTGATACCATTATCACAAGTTGCAATACTTTGACGATTAAAACCACTATTATTTTTCAGTTGAAGAGTTGAATTAGCGGTAACTGTAACGATCGTTTCGCCTGCTAGTTGAAGGCATTCGTTATTTGATGAAGTATTCATTTGAAAAGCAAAGTCACCTTGACTATTAGCAAGTGGATTATTATTTAAAAATATAGTCATGACTGGAATATGTGGAAACACAGGATTTACAGTAGTGTTAATCGTTGAAATGAAAGAAACTCTATAATCACCCGCTTGACTAAATTGTATCGTAGTAGGATTTAGTAAGGAAACGCCTCCTGCTATAGGGCCAACGTGATTAAACGGAAAAGGATCTCCAAAAGGAACAGTTATAAACTCTGTTTGCCAAAAAGTGCCGTATGCCGGACAGCTTTTTTTACAGGAACTAGAAGAGGAATTGCAGGAGCATTTTTTATATGAGCTAGAAGAAGATTTACATGAACATTTTTTATTGGAGTTTGAAGAATGATAGTAAGAACCCAATATATTACCTCCTATTATGAATGAAGTGTATACTCATAGTATTTTATGCCTGTCTTATATAAAAGGTGATAGATTTGGAGTATAAAGTGCTAATACGATGAAATATAGTAATAGAATAGTAGCTGTAACAATTTTTGAAGAAAAAAGGTTAATGATTTGATAAAAATACAAGTGGAGCGGGAACACATATTTTACTTTCACATGTAAAAATAAAACCAGTAGTCTCAGTTTCAATGATGTGATCGTTAAAGCGAATGTCTGTTTTTTTAAAATGTTTGCATATTAGAGTTTATGGTTGTTTCCCTTTATTTACGTAGTAGAGCAGGAAGAAGACGAAAAGTATCGAATGAATGTACATATGTAGCATTGTTTGCTTTTGGTGTGAATAGTAGTAAAAGATACGTTGAAATATTTTAAACGGTAACAAAAGAGCGATTAAATAATAGAGGGAGCAACTTACATGGAAAATATATTAAAGGTATCTTCAAAATCAAAACCAAATTCAGTGGCAGGTGCAATTGCAGGTGTACTAAGAACAAGTGGAAATGTAGAAATTCAAGCGATTGGGGCTGGCTCTTTAAATCAGGCAATTAAAGCAATTGCGATCGCAAGAGGGTTTGTTGCTCCAAGTGGCATTGACTTAGCCTTTGTTCCAGCGTTTCAAGAGGTTACTATTAATGATCAAGAAAGAACGGCGATTAAATTAATTATTGGTCCTAGAAAGAAAAGGTAACTGTAGTAACTCACTATTGAAATAACATTTAACATAACAAACAAAAAGTGTCACAAATGCTTATAACCTACGCATTTGTGACACTTTTTTTGTTTTATTTAAATTGAAATGGATAACCTTAAAACTGCTCATTCTTCTCCCAGGATTCCACAATATAATGTGCAATCGTCGGGTTGAATCCTTTCCCAACTAAAAACATAATCGCCGCAACTTCTGTTAAAGCGTGTTTGTGTGATGTATGTTTTGCTTCATTTAAACCGTAATCTACCCAAGGTTTTACGAAATCTAGTACAGGTTTCTTTAAAGGTAAAAACTGTGTACCGACAACTTGTTGAATTTGTTGTTGTGTTGGTTCTGTAATTGGTCCAGGCGGTAAGATTTGTGGCTGTGTGATATCAAATGTTGGTCCTGGTGGTAAGATTTGCGGTTGTGTAATATCGAGTGTTGGTCCTGGTGGTAAAATTTGTGGTTGTGTCGGATCAATTGTTTGTGGTGCCGGTGGTGAAACACGTGCGCCATAGTTTGGTTGATACATTTGCGGCTGATATTGTGGTTGTTGCGGCGGAGTTGCGTATGGATTTTGTTGAAATTGTTGTTCTTGATTTTGTGGTGTTACATATGGATTTTGCTGAAATTGTTGTTCTTGATTTTGTGGTGCTGCATATGGATTTTGTTGATATTGTTGCTCTTGATTTTGTGGTGCTACATATGGATTTTGCTGAAATTGTTGTTCTTGATTTTGTGGTGCTGCGTATGGATTTTGAGGGTAATCATAATTTGGACGTGTGTCGTATGCGTTTTGCTGAAATTGTTGCTCTTGATTTTGCGGTGTTTCGTATGGATTTTGTTCATATTGTTGTTCTTGTTCCCCATATTCCTCATATTGTTCTTCATACCGTTGTTCCTGTTGCTGAGGGTAAAATGGTTGTTGTGGATAAGGCGGTTGATTATTATAGAACATAGTTATTCCTCCTTCATGATGATGCTTACCACTCAGTGTATGGGCGGACAAGAAAATATGTGATGAAAAAATGCGGGCGTGTTACAATAAGTAACTGGGTGAAGATAAAATGACAAAACAAGAAAAGATTCAAAAAACAATTACTTTTGTAAAACATATTTTAGAAAAAGATGCGAGTGGGCATGATTGGTATCATATTGAACGCGTACATAAACTGGCGATTTCTTTATCCGAGCAAGAAGGAGGAAATCGTTTTATAATTGAAATGGCAGCATTACTTCACGATGTGGCAGATGAGAAGTTAAATGAAAGTGAAGAAGCAGGAATGAAAAAAGTTTCTGATTGGTTAGAAGAATTACATGTGGAAGAAGAGGAAAGTAAACATGTTCTTCATATCATTGCCAATATGTCTTATAAAGGTGGTCATGGCGGTAAAGTGGATTCACTTGAAGGAAAGCTTGTTCAAGATGCAGATCGCTTAGACGCTCTTGGAGCAATTGGAATAGCTCGCACATTTGCGTATGGTGGGGCGAAAGGGAGATTAATGTATGATCCAACTATTCCTCCGCGTGAAGTGATGACGAAAGATGAATATAGAAAAAATAACGATCCATCTTTAAATCATTTTTATGAAAAACTTTTGAAACTAAAAGACTTAATGAACACTGACGCAGCAAAACAAGAGGCTGAAGTTCGACATCGTTATATGGAACAGTTTATTGAACAATTTATGAAAGAGTGGAATGCACAAATATGAAAATGTTAACTGTGGAAAACTTATCGAAATCATACGGAGAAAAACCGTTATTTGATGGATTATCATGTAGTATTACAGAAGGACAACGTGTCGGGATTATTGGTGTAAACGGTACTGGTAAATCGACATTATTAAAAATTATTGCAGGGTTAGAAACTCCTGATACAGGGGATATGACGCATTCACGTGGGTATACAATTAGTTATTTATCACAGCAACCAGAGTTTGATGAAAAACTAACAGTATTAGAGCAAGTGTTCCATGGTGATACACCTTTAATTCGTCTTCTTCGTGATTATGAACAATCGTTATTAAATATCGAAAAAGATCCAAGTAATGAAAAAGTACAGGAACAATTATTTGCAGTGCAGCAACGTATGGATGCGATGAGTGCATGGGAAGCAAATGCGAATGCAAAATCGTTATTAACGAAATTAGGAATTACTGATTTTACAGCAACTGTTGGGAATTTATCTGGTGGACAGAAAAAACGTATTGCGATGGCGCAATGTTTTATTGAAACACCGGATCTATTAATTTTAGATGAGCCTACGAACCATCTTGACCATGAGACAGTGGAATGGTTAGAGGAATATTTAGCACGATATAATGGTGCCGTATTACTTGTAACCCATGATCGTTATTTCTTAGATCGTGTGACGAATCGTATTTTTGAATTAGACAATGGTAAACTATATAGTTACGAAGGAAACTATAGTACATTTTTAGAAGCGAAAGCACTTCGTGAAGAACAAGAAATTGCACAAGAATCAAAACGTCAAAACTTATACCGCCGCGAACTAGCATGGATTCGACGTGGTGCAAAAGCTCGTTCGACAAAGCAAAAAGCACGTATTCAACGATTTGATGAGTTAAAAGGTCAAGAAGGACCAGCTGCAAAGCAGTCAGTTGATATTGCGCTTAGCGGGAGTCGCCTTGGCAAAAAAGTACTTGAGTTAAAAGATGTAACGAAAAAATTCGGTGATAAAACGGTATTACACAACTTTAATCATATAGTGAAGCCGGGCGATCGCATCGGGATTATCGGAGCGAATGGAAGCGGGAAATCTTCTCTTTTAAATATGCTTGCAGGTAAGCTATCTCCTGATAGTGGTGAAGTTGAAGTAGGACAAACTGTAAAAGTTGCTTATTATACGCAAGAAAATGAAGAGATGAATTTAAATCAGCGTATGATTGAATACATTAAAGAGATTGCAGAAGTTATTCATACGACAGATGGAAAAGTAATTGGTGCATCTCAAATGCTAGAACGTTTCTTATTCCCGACGCATTCACATGGTACACCGCTTGGTAAACTATCTGGTGGTGAAAGAAGACGTTTATTTTTATTACGTATTTTAATGGGAGAACCAAACGTACTATTACTTGATGAACCTACGAATGATCTAGATACACAAACATTAACAGTACTGGAAGATTATTTAGAAGATTTCCCAGGTGTCGTTTTAACTGTATCGCATGACCGTTACTTCTTAGATAAAGTAGTAGATGAATTATTCATCTTTAGTGGCGGAGGCGAAGTGCGTGAATTCCTAGGTAGTTATACGGACTTTTTAGAAATGGAAAAGATGAAAGAACTTATTGAGAAGGCGGAAGTTCAAAAAGAGAAAAAAGTGGTAGAAGAAGCGCCGAAACAACAACGTAAACGTAAACTTTCATACAATGAGCAGCGTGAATGGGAAACAATTGAAGATACAATTGCCGAACTAGAAGAGAAAATTGAGTCAATTGGAGAAGAACTTGCGAAAGTTGGATCTGATTTCACAAAGGCACAAGAATTATCTGAAGCACAGCAGAAAACAGAAGAAGAGCTAGAAAAAACGATGGAAAGATGGAGCGAACTATCAGACATCGTTGAAGGATTAAAATAAAAACAAGCTGCATATATTGAAAAGTAAAGAGAAAAACTTTACACTATTGGTAGAACCTATTTTAGGAGGGAAAAAATGAGAACATCTAATCCAATGTTGAAAAAAGAGGCATTCCGTAAAGAGGGAGCAAGCGCTTCTGCGATGACAATTGGCGGAACAGTAGGCAAAACGTTTATTATGCTTATCTTGCTACTTGCAACGTCTGTCTATTCATACATACAGATGATAGAGGGTACGATGAAAATGCCAGTTTTAATTGGCTCTTTAATCGTTGCGGCAATCATCGCATTTGCGTCTATGTTCTTCCCGCGTATTTCACCTTTTGGTGCACCAATCTATGCGGCGGTAGAAGGGGTTGTATTAGGTAGTATTTCAGCTGTTTATACAATGAAGTTTGGCGACTCTATCGTTTTAAATGCTGTATTACTAACAATCTCAATTCTATTTGCAATGTTAGTGTTATATGCAACGCGCGTAGTAAAGGTAACGGATAAATTCCGTACAGGCGTGATGGCAGCGACACTTGGAATTATGGTTATGTACTTAGTCGTATTTCTACTAAACATGTTTGGTGTAACGGTTCCGTACATTCACCAAGGTGGTACAATCGGCATTATTATTAGTGCAGTTGTTATCGTAGTTGCTGCATTAAACTTATTACTAGATTTCGATTTAATCGAAAATGGTGTACGTAGTCAAGCTCCAAAATATATGGAGTGGTACACTGCAATGGGACTAATGCTTACATTAGTTTGGTTATACTTAGAAATTCTTCGTTTTGTTTCTTACTTTACGAAAAATGACTAATAAAAAAATCCTGCATGAAAAATGCAGGATTTTTTTATTTTCAAAGATAAATTGAGAATATAGTATCATTGGATGCTGTTAATTTGAAATGAAGGGGATGGAATATGATGAAAGAGAAGAAAGGAATTATGAAAAAACTATTTTCTAAAAGTTTTTTCATAGAACTAGATGATGCTTTAACGTATCCATCAGCAGAAGTTATTACTTCAACAATAGAAAGATATGTGGCTGAATGTAATGAAAAGTTAAAATTCGAGAGTAAAGTTAAACCGATTACTTTTTGCTTAGAAAATGTAATGTACCGCGTTGAGATAAAGATGGCTCGCGGTGGATATTACATTTCATGCAGTGAAGTATAAAGTGAAACTTTAATCAGTGGAGGGGTCTTCATCCCCACTGATTATTAGTTGAACCAATCGGACTTTAATGGGCAGTTGATCCCCCACCTAAATTCTTTGCTTTCGCTGAATTTTGAGGTGGGGGTCTTACTGCCCATTAAAGCGGGATAAATTTTGAAACCTTACATGTTTTAAATATGTAAGGTTTCTTTTTTGTTTATATAAGATATAAAAATAATATTTTTTACTATAAAATATATTATTTTACGCTTTTTACCCTTCACACATTTTTCTTTACAATGAAGAAAAATATGTGAGGTGGTATAACCTATGATGAATCGAGTTGTATTAATCGGTAGATTGACGAAGGAGCCAGAATTATACTACACAAAGCAAGACGTCGCGTATGCACGAGTATGTGTTGCGGTGAATAGAGGTTTTCGAAATAGTTTAGGTGAGCAACAAGTGGACTTTATTAATTGTGTCGTTTGGAGAAAATCGGCTGAGAATGTAACTGAGTATTGTACGAAAGGCTCTCTTGTTGGAATTACTGGACGTATTCATACGAGGAATTACGAAGATGATCAAGGAAAGAGAATATATATAACGGAAGTTATGATTGAGAGCATTACATTTTTGGAGAGAAGGCGGGAGGGGGCATCACAATAAGATGGGACTTTAAACAATTGGTTTGGGAGAATTAGGTGGAAAGGGAAAGTATGATGATGGAAAGAAATCAGCAAAATAAAGCATCGGAGTAGGTTTAGAGAGGTGGAACATGTTACAATACAGCTAAGAACACGCAATAAAGGAGAGTTTTTTACGTGAAGATTAAAGCAATTGAACCGACGCCAAGTCCAAATACAATGAAAGTTATTTTGAACGAAGTATTACCATCAGGAGCGCGTAATAATTATACAAATGAAAATAAAGAACAAGCACCAATGCAAGTGCAAGAAATTTTGAAAATTGAAGGCATTAAAGGTGTATATCATGTAGCCGACTTTTTAGCAGTGGAGCGAAATGCGAAGTTTGACTGGAAAGTTTTATTACAACAAGTTCGTGCTGTTTTCGGCGAAGAAGTAGTGGAAGAAAGTGAAGAACAACAACTTGCTCATTTTGGGGAAGTGAAAGTGTTTGTTCAAATGTTCTTTACAATTCCAATGCAAGTCAAGTTAACTGATGGAACAACAGAAGAACGCGTTGGTTTACCAGATCGTTTTAAAGAATCAATTATGAAAGTACAAATGTCTGCGCCAAACGTTGTAAAAGAACGTAAATGGGTGGAACAAAGTACACGTTACGGTAATTTTGAAGAAATAGGGAAAGAAGTAGTAGAAGAGATTGTTGCTGCTTATTCAGAAGAACGTGTAAATGAAACGGTTAAAGAATTATTAAACCAGGCAGGTGCTGTTGAAGTAACGATTCAAAAGCGTGAGCCATATAAAGTAACAGAAGAGATGATGAAAGATGCTGACTGGAAAAACCGTTTTGCAGCATTAGAACAAATGGATCCTACTGAAGAAGATATGCCAGTGTTGAAGATGGCGTTAGATGATGAAAAAGTTTCGATCCGCCGTTTAGCAACAGCATATTTAGGTATGGTAAAAGGTGATGGAGTATTGCCGTTATTATATAAAGCGCTATTAGATCGTTCAGTAAGTGTTCGCCGTACAGCGGGTGATTGCTTATCAGACGTAGGTGATCCAGCAGCGATGTTCGTTATGATTAAATCTCTGAAAGATTCAAGTAAATTAGTACGCTGGCGTGCAGCGATGTTCTTATTTGAACTTGGAGATGAAAGTGCGATTCCGGCATTAAAAGCAGCGCAAGATGATCCAGAGTTTGAAGTAGCGATGCAAGCGCGTCTAGCATTAGAGCGTATTGAAGGCGGAGAAGAAGCAAAAGGTTCTGTATGGAAACAAATGACGGAGTCTCGTAAAGGGGAATAATGTATGATTGTTTTCTATGATAGTTGGTGCCCGATGTGTACGGCGGTTGCAGAACGTACGAAAAAATTAGATGAAAAGGGTAAGATGAATTTTGTTTCATTTCGAGATGAAGATGTAGTTGAGAAGTATGAACTTTCTCAAGAACTACAAAGTAAGATGGAACAAAGATTGTATATTTTTAAAAATAATAAGTGGTATGACGGAATTCATAGCATACATGTATTAGCAAAGGCTGTTCCATCTTACTGGTTTGCTGTTCCTTTTATAAAACTATCTATCGTACTCGGATTTGGAAGTAAAGTATACGATTATATCGCTAACAATAGAAAACTTGTTCCAGTTGGACATTGCCGTGAAGGGGTTTGTGAAATCCCTACAAAAAAATGAAATCATCGTAATCTTTCTTTTGCACCTAGTAATAGAGCGTGATATGATGAATTTGGAATGAAAGTTGAAGGAGAGATTACAAGATGTCAAATGCTTATGAAGAATACATGCGCCAAATGGTAATCCCAATGCGTCAAGAATTAGTGCGTTCTGGGTTTGAAGAGTTAACTACAGAAGAAGCTGTAACAGAATTTATGGAAAAAGCATCAGGTACAACTTTAGTAGTTGTAAACTCAGTTTGTGGTTGTGCAGCTGGTTTAGCACGTCCATCAGCAGGTCAAGCAGTTGTTCGTGCTGAAAAACAACCTGATCATCTTGTAACTGTATTCGCAGGTCAAGATAAAGATGCTACTGCAAAAATGCGTGAATACTTCGGAGAAATTCCTCCATCTTCACCATCTATGGCATTGTTAAAAGGTAAAGAAGTTGTTCACTTCATTCACCGTCATGAAATTGAAGGTGCAACTATGGACGAAATTATTACGAACTTAGAACAAGCTTTCGAAAAGAATTGCTAAAGAAGGGGGAGAGTAAATCTCCCTCTTTTCTTTATATAGAGGTGAAAAAATGATCGTAACAACAGCAGGAAGAACGAACAAAGAAATGACAGATTATGCAAATAAGGTAGCAGCAGAATTAAATGTTTCTTTCGTTAAACGTAATGACATACCAGTACATAAACTACATGAGCAATATGAACAAGATGTACTTGTTGTAGGAAAAAATCGATTAGCTATTTATCCAAAAGGAACGGAGGAGTCGTTTTTCTTTCATCCAAACTCAGCGATGTTTCGTGTGAAAAGATTAATGCGCGGAGAACACGACCCGTTTGTACAAGCCACGCAATTAGAGAGCGGAATGACAGTGTTAGATTGTACGCTCGGTATGGCATCAGATAGTATTGTAGCTAGTTATATTGTTGGTGAAAGCGGAACAGTAACGGGGCTTGAAGGCAATGAATATATGGCTTATATTATGGAAAATGGTTTAAAAACATGGTCTTCATCCGTTTCTGAAATTGATAAAGCAATGCAACGAATTGATGTGAAGCAAACGGAGCATTACGCATTTTTAAAACAATGTGAAGATAATAGTTATGATGTTGTGTACCTTGATCCGATGTTTGAAGAAACTGTTATAGAATCAGATGGAATAAAAGGATTAAAACACTTCGCTTTGTATCATGATATTACTGACGAAACAATTGCAGAAGCGAGACGTGTGGCGAGAAAGCGTGTCGTTCTGAAAGATCATTTCCGTAGTTCTAGATTTGAAAAACATAATTTTCACGTATACAAAAGAAAAAGTGCTAAGTTTCACTTTGGTGTAATTGACCCTTGCTAATTGTTTGAAAAGATGTATAATAAGCAATAATTAATTAAATATACTGTCTGTGATGAAGAGAGTAGTCTTTTTTAGAAGGAAAGCGAGCTAGGGATGGTGTGAGCCTAGTGCGGAAGGAAAAGATGAAGCGCGCTTCGGAGATGCTTCTTGAACGAATAGTAGAGTAAGCCGAGGTCCCCTGTCCTCGTTATAAACGGGAAAGTGGTTCGTAATGAACAACAAGGGTGGTACCACGGGTTAAAACTCGTCTCTTTTTTAGAGACGAGTTTTTTTGTGTTTTAAAAAATAAGGAGGTTGTAGTATGGATTATAAAACGCAGTTTGCGGAAAGTTTATCCAATATTTTCACGAATGAATTAACGCAAAATCAAATTTTAGAGATAATTGAAACACCGAAACAAGATGAATTCGGTGATGCAGCATTTCCATGTTTTTCACTTGCGAAGCAATATAAAAAATCACCAGCTCTAATCGCACAGGAAGTTGCGGAGAAATTAAGTGATCCATTTTTTACGAAAGTAGAGGCCGTTGGTCCTTATGTAAATGTCTTTTTTAATCGTGAAACTGTAAGTGATGATGTATTAAAAACGGTTTTAGCGGAGAAAGAAGAGTATGGTCAAAATCACTTTGGTTGTGAAAAAACGGTAGTTATCGATTATTCCTCTCCTAATATCGCGAAACCTTTTTCAATGGGGCATTTACGTTCTACAATGATTGGAAATTCACTGAAACATATCGCTGAAAAATGTGGTTATGAAGTTGTAGGAATTAATTATATTGGAGACTGGGGAACACAGTTTGGAAAGTTAATTACCGCCTATAAAAAGTGGGGAAATGAAGAAGTAGTGAAAGAAGATCCAATCCGTGAACTATTTAAGTTATACGTTCAATTCCACGAAGAGGTAAAAGACGACGAAGAGCTAGAAGAAGAAGGACGCGCTTGGTTTAAGAAATTAGAAGAAGGTGATGAAGAAGCTGTTGAGCTTTGGAATTGGTTCCGTCATGAATCTTTAAAAGAATTTTCTCGTATTTATGAACTTCTCGGTGTTGAATTTACTAATTTTCAAGGAGAAGCTTTTTATAATAATTTAATGGAAGATTTTATTGGGATTTTAGAAGAGCATGATTTGCTTGAAGAGTCAGAAGGCGCGTTAGTCGTTAATTTAGAAGAAGAGGGAATGCCGCCTTGCTTAATTAGAAAATCAGATGGTGCGACGATTTACGCAACACGTGACTTAACGGCAGCGTTATATCGTCAAAACACATATGCGTTTGATAAAGCGTTATATGTAGTTGGCCCGGAACAAAGTTTACACTTCAATCAATTTTTTACTGTATTAAAAAAGCTTGGCTACAATTGGGTTGACGGCATGGAACATGTACCGTTTGGTTTCATTTTAAAAGATGGTAAGAAAATGTCGACACGTAAAGGAAGAGTTATTTTACTTGAAGAAGTACTTGAGGAAGCAATTGACCTTGCAAAACAAAATATTGAAGAGAAAAATCCAAACTTAAAACAGAAAGAAGAAGTAGCAAAGCAAGTCGGCGCTGGCGCAGTTATTTTCCATGATTTGAAAAATGAGCGTATGCATAATATTGAATTCTCATTAGAAAATATGCTGAAATTTGAAGGTGAAACAGGACCGTATGTACAGTACACACATGCACGTGCGTGCTCTATTTTAAGAAAAGAAAGTGTAGAATTTGAAACGTGTACCTTTGCATTAAAAGATGATCATAGCTGGAGCGTCGTAAAATTACTGAATAAATTCCCACAAGTAATTGAAGCGGCCTTCAACAAAAATGAGCCATCAATCATTTCAAAATACGTATTAGATGTAGCGCAATCGTTTAATAAATATTACGGTAATGTTCGTATATTAGAAGAGAGCGAAGAGAAAGACAGCAGACTGGCATTAGTGTATGCTGTGACAGTTGTATTAAAAGAGGGATTACGTTTACTTGGGGTGGATGCTCCTGAGGAGATGTAAATAAATATAGTAGCGAACTGAAACCCGGGTTTAGAAGGAACCTGGGTTGTTTTTTTATTAGTATATAATTATTTTGCAAAATCAATTAAAATCTTTTTAGAGAGGGGGATTCATATTGGTTCGAACTATTATTTTACAAATTCCTTGTCATAGAAACTCGGGAAGAAGTTTCCTTAAACTACAAAAATACATACCTTTATGTGCGCGTTGTACAGGCATGCTTTTCGGTATTTTAATGTTTCCAATATATTTTTATATAGCACCTTCATTTCTTTTTGCAATAATACTATCATTCTCTGCTCAAATTCCGTTACTTATTGATGGACTCACCCAAAAATGGAGATGGAGGAGTAGCACAAATTTGCTAAGAGTAACTACCGGTGTAATAAGCGGTAATGGGATGGGGTTATTTATTTCATCTAGTGTTATTTGGATATTATCTTAAGGCGGAGGTATTTACATAGATGTTCTGGATCTACATAATTCTAATTTTTATTTCAGGCGGTAGTGGAATAGGTTTTATTATTCAAAACAAATATACAGAAGCAATAATAGTATTTGTTATTTGCGCACTACTGATTGGGCTACTGTATTATTATCTTAAAAGAGACAAAAGAAAGAGAAAATCAGATTGTGGTGATGTAGACTGTACGGATTGTTTAGATTGTGATTGTACGGGTTAAATTTCTAATTATCTACCGTTCTTCCAAATAAAAAAGCTAGCGTATTGTTAAAAATACACTAGCTTTTTTGCTTTGAAATTTTAAGAATAGTGTAGGAATACGGCGGTTATATATAGAACTTTAGTTTTGTATATAAAAGGGGGCGTTACATTTGGAAACGTATGATTGGAACAGCAAACTAATATATTTAAAAAACACGAGAGATTTATATTACAACGACGATTATGTAAGTTTTTTAGTAAATACAGTTTGGAAGATTACTAAGCCAGTACATATTGTTGATTATGGTTGTGGATATGGTTATTTAGGATTAGTATTAATGCCTTTACTTCCAGAAGGGTCAAAGTATACAGGCATTGATAGTGGAGAAACATTACTAGCTGAAGCAAGAGAGTTGTTTCGTTTACTTCCGTATGAGTCACAATTTCTTGAGGGAGATGCTACAGAAATTGAATTGAACGATACATACGATATAGCAATCTGTCATGCTTTCTTATTGCATATGAGTTCGCCAAAAACGATGCTACAAAAAATGATGCATTCAGTTAAAAGTGGCGGAAAAATAATCTGTTTTGAACCACACTGGATATCAAATATGTCATCATACTCTTTAAATGGAGAGAAACAATCGGAAATTATTAGGCTAGGTGCTTTGCAGCAATTATTTGAAAGTGACACGCAGAGAAGCGGAAAAGATGGAAATGTTGGTATGAAAATACCGATGTTTTTAAGTGAACTAGGCGCAAAAAATATTGAATGTAGAGTAAGTGATAAAGTGAACTTTTTAGATTCTAATATGCAGCATAATGATAAGCAAAGTTTGTATCATTCATTAAAAGAGGAGGGGATTGCAGGGAATCCAGGTGATAAGGAGCAATTTATAGATCGTTTAATGACTAGAGGATTAACATATAATGATGCGCTAGCTCAATATGAAGCTGAACTCCGATTTTTTAAAGTATTTCAAATGCACTCTTCTTTAGTATATGCTCCGAATATGAAAATTACATTTGGTGACATAGAATGTTAAAAGATAGCGATTTATTGAGGGTTGTCATTATTTGTCGGTAAGTCGATATTCACCGTATAATCGCTGATATATTTTGAAAATCGTCGATAAAACGAAAGAATCGCTGATATATTTGAATTATCGCCGATATAATTTCATGTACTGATTCCAGCTTCCAATAGATAAGATCCTCATGTAACGTTATTCCATTTAATTAAACAAAATACAGAGAAAAACAATCATTTTTACTATATTTTGTTATAAATTCGAATAATATTAAATAATACTATCCATTATAGGAGATTTTAGTTGAATACCTACAATATGATGTGTAAAATCTAAGCAAGTAGCAGTGCAAAAAATAATTCGAGGTGAATACATGCTAGATTTTAAGCAGTTAGATGCTTGTTTGAAAGACAAGAGATTTATAGATGGATTACAGGAAATAAATAATGAAATTTCATATATAAAAGAAAAGAATACTTTATCCTATTTGAAGAATTGGCTTGCTAGTGTTCCTTCACATAAGGAGTTTGACATATTAATACGTCTTACTGATGAAGGGCTTATGCACCAATACAGTTCATTCCTCATTCGCTACGCCTATAAAAAATTCCCAAATTTGAGAACGCTCTCTTTATATTGTGATGAGTTAATTGATGAGCGAAAAATACTGGAAGTAGAACAGTTGTTAAAAGACTCATTAGAAGAGGTAAATAAAGAAGAAATAGAAATTGATCTTTTAGCGAAAACATATTTTACGTTAGTACGATGTTTGTTGGAAATGAAACGAAATGAAGAGGCCCTAATCTATATGCAAAAGGCAGAGGAGTACAGTGCACGTGCCGTATTTGATAAATGGGGCTACGTCTATATGCATACAGGTGAATGGGAGAAAGCAGAAGAACAATTTATAGCTGGCATGCAGCATAAAGATTGTGAAGAGCTATCTACCTATTTGTTATCACAGTTATATGCGAATCAAGGAGAACAAAAACGTGCATTACAGCTAATTGATGATGCGATTGTAAAATTCCCGCAAGTACCATATTTTCATTTTGAAAAGGTGAAATATTTATTAGATTTAAGGAAGTATGAAGAGATGTTAGCGGTAATAGATAACATAAATAATCAGCTTCCTTATCATGCGTATAAAACTTACTTTGTTCATTTACGTGCAGAAGCGCTTTACAAAATGAATAAACTTGCAGATTTACAACAGTTATTAAAAGTAGAAAAAAGTTTAAAAGATTCCTTATATCATAATTTAGAAAAAAATCCAGATGGCAAAAAGGTTCATTTACCGATAGTTCCGATTGTACAAAAGGATAATTATTGTGTTCCGACAAGTTTAGAAATGATGTTGCAGTTATGGGGAGAAAAACGTACACAAGATGAAATAGCAGAGTTTATCTTTGATATGACAGGCTCGAAGTTTTCAGATACTGTTTCTTATTTAGAAGAATTAGGTTATGAATATTGTTATTTTAAAGGGAATGAAGAAAATTATAAGAGACTACTGGATGCAGGGATTCCTGTTTTATTAAGTATAGATATTGAGCATGCTTCACATGTGCAAGTATTATCTGGGTATGATGATACGTTACAAGCTTTTTATGTTCAAGATCCGAACTTTATAGAACCCGTTATTGTGGAATATAGTAAGTTACAAGAAAAATATCGTTACACAGGGTGTTTAGCGATTACGTTTGTTCCGAAAGAAAAGAAGGAGCAACTAGCATTTTTAAATGAAGAAGAAAATCATTATTTTAAAACTATTTTTTCTCTTACGGACCATTTAGATGAACATGATAAAGAGGGGATTCATAACTTAGTACAATTTTTAAAAGAGACGAGTGATAATCCGAATACGTGGTTATATACGGTTAAGCATTTAGATGTTGAAGTAGATAATGAGTTTATTATAAGTTGTATTGAAAAGTTAATGGAGAAGTTTCCGAACTCAGATTTTGTTAAATTGCATGGTGCGCAGTGTTTTATTCGCCTTCAAGAATTAGAAAAAGCGGGGCAAATGCTTAAAAGTGTCGAGAAGAAAAATAATCGTGCTTTATATCATCTAATAAACGGAAGATATGCTTTTGAACAGGAAAGTTATATAGAAGCAATTTCAAGTTTTCGTTCCTCGTTACAATTAGATGCAGATCAGCCGATTGCTTGGAGTTTTCTCGCTTTATCATATATGTATATCGACCAATCTGAAAAGGCGTTGCAGTTTTCTCAAGTTGCTTTAGAACGTAGTCCAGAACGATTCACTTTAACGAATCACGGATTAATATTAATAGATTTAGAACGATATGAAGAAGCGTATGAAATTTTTAATGATCTGTTAAAAGAGTATAAAAATGAGGCACATGTATGGTATGAGCGAGCGAGATGTGCGCATCATCTAGGGAAATTACATTTAGCGATAAAAGGGCTTAAAATAGCGATTCATTTAGACAGTAATGCACCTTACATTTATACGAAACTTTCGGAAATATACGAGTCTGATTTGAAGGATGAGGAACGTACGAAAGAAATTTTATTAAAAGGTATTAAGAATTGTGACGATAAGGCACCTTTATACGTAAAACTCGGTGACTATCATTTTCAAAATGATAGCCTGGAAGAAGCAGAAACATTGTATACTCGTGCTTTAGAAGAAAATCATGATGATGTTTATTCTCACTTCGGAATTACGCAAGTTTATATGGCAAGAGAACAATACAAGGAAGCAAAACAATATATACTCGGTATTGAAAAGCAAATTGAAAAGAGCCAAGATTTTCTTATGAATGCGGGAATGGTTTTATGGGATGCTGAGGTTGAACTTGGTGGAAGTGAAGAAGGCTTTAAAGTAGCATTGTCTAAGTTAGAGAATGGTATAAAGCAGAGCGAATATAATGTAGCAAGTGCATTAGATGAATATGTGAATCGAATTAAAGGAACGGTATTTGTACAACGAGGAATAGCATTCTTAAGAACGTTACACAAAGAAAGAAATGAGGTAAGTGAATACGGTTGTTATATAGGTATTTTATATGAATCTATTGGGCAGTACGGCCAAGCGATGAAAAGATATAAAAGGGCGATAGAACAAAAGGAAACGGCATTACCGTATTACCGAATTGGTGAAACACTTATGCTTTTAGGGCAATTGACAGAAGCGAAACAAGCGTATGAAACGTGTTTAGAGCTTGATGAGCATTTCGTAGGGGTACATTTACCGCTTGCGGAAATATATGAAAAAGAAGAAAATCGTTCTAAAGAGCAAAATCATATGGTTCAGGCGATGAAAGAAGAGCCATTGCATATTAATATGGAATATTTGGCACAGCTTTCAATAGAAATGAATCTTCAGGAAGAATTGCTGACTGAACTAGAACAATTAGCGGACGAAGTACCTGAAATATGGCGATTAGATGCGATTGCATATGTGTATGGAGCGATGGATGAAATAGATAAAGAACAGGCATGGATTGAACACGCGCTACAATTAGATGGTGAGCATACAGAAGTTCTATATCATTATGCAAAAGTGTTAGTGAAAAGTAGAAATGAAAAAGCAATTGAAATTGCAATGAAAGTGATACAAAAAGATGTAAATAATGAACGTATATTTGAGGTATACGTAAAAGCGATAGAACAACATAAGAAATTGTCTAACATACGAGATTTTCTTCATACATTAAAAGTGAAAAAGGCAGAAAGAAGTATGCTATTTATGTATGCTGCATCTGCGGTGACGGAAAGATGGATTGAGCGTCAACAAAATGAACAGCCGAAGAAATCCATAATTACGAGAGCTTTTTATCGCATGAAAAACCGTGCGAAAGAAATTTCGATTATTACTACAATCATTGATTTGTATGAAATTTCGTTAAAGTTAAATCAAAAAAATAGTATGGCAGCGCAGCGATTTGCACTATTTTACGGGAATGTGGCGATGTATAAAGAGGCGATAGATGTATTGCAAACATCGTTAGAAAATCAATGGGATTACGATGTAGCGAAGCAACTTGTAAATCTTTTCATAGAGTGTGAGGAAGAAGATATGTTACGGGATGCTTCGGAAGTAACGAAGCAAATGGTTCGAGAGTTACCAGATGATTATGATACGCTTCTTTTACAAGCACAAGTATTCTTTAAAATAGGGGAAGAAAGAAAAGCAGAAAAGATTACCTTACAGTTAACGGAGCAAACACCGTTTGTAAGTAGAGCGTTTCTTGCTTTAGGAGAAATGTATCAAAGTCAAGAAAGGTTTGAAGAGGCGATTCATATATTAGAAAATGCTTCTATACATCATCCGAATGAAACAGCAATTCTTCTTTCTTTAGCGTCTTCATATCATGGTGCCGGACAAACACTAAAGGCAGAAAAAATAACAAATGATGTATTAACAATGGATGTAAGTAATTTGTTAGCAAGATACGATCGTGCTTGTTATTTAGCACAGTTAAACAGAATTGAAGAGGCGAAGGAAGAGCTTGAAACTGTTCTTCGTGAGGATGAATCAGGATTCTTTGCTGAGCTTATTGAAGAAGATGAAGATTTAACTGGAATACGAGAATTTGAAAAGTAATTGTATAACAATCGCGAAAAAGGGCATAAATGAAAATATATTTTGAATTAGTTGACAATTTATTGCCTAATGGCATAAAATAGCTTTTAACAAAGTATACAAATCTGAAGACGAGAAAGAGTAAAATAGTGTACTGTTCCCCAGAGAGCCGGTATGTTGCTGAAAGCCGGTGTTCAGACGTTATTTGAAAATCATCTCCGAGGAGTCGAGGCTGAAAATAAGTAAGCCCGGACGGATGTCTACCGTTACAAAGAACACGTATGACAGTACGTTGCTAAGTGCTATTAGTTAAGAGCTAATAGAATTAGGGTGGTAACGCGGGTAAACCCGTCCCTACTTTATAGGGACGGGTTTTTTGTGTGCTTTAAAACATTCAAAGGAGTGATTGTAGATGAAGAAAGTAGATGTAAAAGAGTCAGCTGTAGGGAGAGAAACACGTATTCGTAAGCAGTGGAACGAGCAAAGTATTTTCGAGCAATCAATTCAGAATCGAGAAGGCGCACAATCTTTTGTGTTTTATGAAGGACCACCAACGGCGAATGGATTACCGCATGTAGGTCATGCACTTGGACGGACAATTAAAGATGTAGTAGCAAGATATAAAACGATGGCTGGTTATAAAGTGTTAAGAAAAGCGGGATGGGATACACACGGTTTACCTGTAGAATTAGGTGTTGAGAAGCAACTCGGTATTTCTGGTAAACATGAAATCGAAGAGTATGGAATTGAGCCATTTATCCAGAAGTGTAAAGAGAGTGTATTCACATATGAGAAACAGTGGCGTGAATTCACGGAAAGCATCGGTTATTGGGTAGATATGGATGATCCATACGTTACGTTAGAGAATCCATATATCGAAAGTGTATGGCATATTTTGGGGACGATTCATGAAAAGGGCTTATTGTATAAGGGACATAGAGTTTCACCATATTGCCCAAGTTGTCAAACTTCACTAAGTTCACATGAGGTTGCACAAGGGTATAAAACAGTAAAAGATTTAAGTGCAACAGTTAAGTTTAAAGTGAAAGATAGTGAAAATGAGTATTTCCTAGGTTGGACAACGACACCTTGGACACTTCCAGCAAATGTTGCGCTCGCTGTACATCCAAATATGGAATACGTGAAAGCGAAACAAGAAGGTCATGTATACATTGTTGCGAAAGAACGTGTACAAGATGTATTAAAAGAAAACTATGAAGTACTATCTGTCCATAAAGGTGAAGAATTAGTAAACACATCTTATGTGCCGCCATTTTCAATGAAAGAAGTTACAAATGGCTACCACGTTATCGCAGCAGATTTTGTCACGGCAGATAGTGGTACAGGACTTGTTCATATCGCTCCAGCATATGGAGAGGACGATTATAGAGTCGTTCAAAGCGCAGGATTGTCATTCTTACATGTTGTAGATGAGAAAGGTGAGTATACAGAAGCAGTACCATTTTTGAAAGGGAAATTTGTAAAAGATTGTGACGTGGATATCGTTCGTTATTTAGCGAAGGAAGGCTTACTATATCATAAAGAAAAGTATGAACATAGCTACCCACATTGCTGGCGCTGTGATTCACCACTTCTTTATTATGCAGGAGAGAGTTGGTTAATCCGAACAACTGCAATTAAAGATACATTTTTACAAAATAACGATTCTGTTACTTGGTATCCAGATCATATGAAACATGGACGCTTTGGTAAGTTTTTAGAAAATATGGTGGACTGGAATATTAGTCGAAATAGATATTGGGGAACACCATTAAACGTATGGGAATGTGAAAGGTGCGATCATCAATTCGCACCGAAAAGCATTGCTGATTTAAGAAAGCATAGTACGAAAGAAACACCGGAAGATTTAGAATTGCATAAGCCATATGTAGATGAAGTGCAAGTATGCTGCGAAAAATGCGGAAGTACAATGAATCGTACACCAGAAGTAATTGATGTTTGGTTTGATAGTGGTTCCATGCCATTTGCGCAATATCATTATCCATTTGAAAATAAAGAGTTATTTGAAGAACAGTTTCCAGCAGATGTAATTGCAGAAGGCATTGATCAAACACGCGGATGGTTTTATAGTTTATTAGCAGTATCAGCACTATACACAGGAAAAGTACCGTATAAACGCGTTCTATCACTTGGGCATGTATTAGATGAAGAAGGACAGAAAATGTCTAAGAGTAAAGGGAATGCACTAGATCCAGTTGATTTAGTAAATCAGTTTGGTGCAGATGCTTTAAGATGGGCGCTACTCGTTGATAGTGCTCCGTGGAATGCGAAGCGTTTTTCTGAAAGAACAGTACTAGAAGCAAAATCTAAATTTGTGGATACATTAGTCAATGTGTATAGCTTCTACGTTTTATATGCAAATTTAGATGAGTATAATCCGAAAGAAACGTATGATGTAAAGCGGACGAAATTAGATGAATGGGTATTATCAAGATTGCATAGCACAACGAAAAAAGTGAGAACAGCACTTGATGATTATCAATTTACGAATGCAGCTCGTGAAATCGCGGCACTTGTAGATGAAGTAAGTAACTGGTACGTAAGACGATCACGTAATCGTTTCTGGGAATCTGGTATGAATGCCGAAAAAGCAGCTGCGTATGAGACACTTCATGAAGTGCTTGTGACAATTAGTAAATTAATTGCACCATTTACACCGTTTGTCGCTGAAGATATTCATTTGAATTTAACTGGAAGTAGCGTTCATTTAGAGGATTATCCAATTGTGAATGAATCACTACTTCAGCCGAAATTAGAAGCAGGAATGGATGCAGTTTTACAAGTTGTTGAACTTGGAAGAAGTAATCGTAATCAGCATTCTTTAAAAGTAAAACAGCCATTAGCGGAACTTGTATTACTAGCACATAATGAGAATGATATGGATTGGGAATCGTATCGTGATATCGTCATGGATGAACTAAATGTCAAAGCGTTCCATGTTGAACTCGATGAAACGAAATATACGTCCTATCAATTAAAGCTGAACTTTAAAACAGCTGGGCCGAAGTTTGGTAAAAATGTGAACGCAGTAAATACATGGCTAAAACAATTATCAAAAGAAGAAGTAGAGCACTTTGTATCTACAGAAAGAGCAGTTTACGAAGCTGCACCAGGAGAAGAAGTAGTTGTAACAGCTGAAGATGTAGTAGTCGAGAAAGTCGCGAGATCAGGATTTTCTAATACGACTAACGGACAATATACAGTTATGTTAGATACGAATGTCACGGAAGAATTGTTACAAGAAGGAGTAGCGCGTGAATTCATTCGAGCAGTTCAAGAATATCGTAAACAGTTAAATTTACCGGTTAATTTACGAGTAGATGTTATTCTTGATACAGAGGAGGAACTACAACGAACATTAACGAACCATAAAGATTTATTGGAAGAAAATTTACTCGTTAAGCAATTTACATTTGATCACTTAACGAATGAAGACGATGAACTATCTTTAGGTGAAGCGAAAGTTCGAATTAAATTAAGCGCGGCTCATTAAAGCAAAAAGGAAGTTGGAATCATTCCAACTTCCTTTTTGTATGATTAGAATTTCCTCATAATCCATGCGATAGGACCTCTAGCAAATGTCTTTCTTCATAGCGCACTAAATGAAATACTGTAGAAATATATTTCTACAGTATTTTTCTCGTTTTATACATAAATATTGAGAAAATTTCACTCACCCTAAATGGAAAGGTAATAGAATTGTTTATAGAGAATTACTCGTAGATTCAATTTTTATCCCCCCATTTTGTGGGGAATGATTGCCTAGTGGTAATGGGATAAGGTTGGGCTACTTTATTAGGGGGAGTGGTTCTATGTTTAATAAAAAAATGGTGGCAATGGCAATGACTGTGCCATTAGTAATGGGGACGATTTCTACGGTTTCAGCATTGGAAAAACAACAACAAGTAAAGCTAGAAGCTTATTCACCGCAGAAAAAAGCAACTGAATACTTAAAAGAAAATGCAGCGCAGTATGGATTGAAAACTGACCTCTCAGACTTGCAATATATTTCTACAACAGAAACGTCAGTAGCTTCATATGTTAGGTTCCAACAAGTTGTTAACGGTGCGCCTGTATTTTCAAAACAAATTACAGTTACACTTAACGGAGAGGAAAAGGGAGTACTTGCTGTTTCTGATTATCAATCCGTTAAAGGTGTGAAGGAAGTAACGACAAAAATTAGTGAAAAAGATGCAATACAAAAATCAATGGCGTATGTTGGAGAAGCAAGTGAGCAAAACTTATGGGCTCCTACAGAGAAAGAATTCGGATATATTGTGGAAGAAGGAATTGCTCGTCCAGTATATAAAGTTGTAGTCCATTCTAATAACCCGTTTGGTGCATGGGAAACATTTATTGATGCTGAAAACGGAAAGTTAATTAAAAAGGTTGATATAAACCGAAAAGCAGAAGGGACAGGAAAAGTATTTTTACCTAATCCGGTCGTATCTAGTGGTAGTAAAGTAGGCTTAAAAGATAATAACGATGCAGATTCAACTGCGCTAACGAACCAATTGAAGACTGTTACGTTAAAAGGTTTAGATGGGACAGGATTTTTAATTGGAGAGTATGTAACGATTTCTTCAAAAGCAAAAACAAAATCTACAAACTTACAATTTAACTATACACGCGCAAATGATAGCTTTGAAGACGTGATGTCGTATTATCATATCGATACATTACAGCGTTACATTCAAGGGTTAGGTTTTAAAAATATTAATAATCGCTCTATTAAAGTGAATGTGAATGGAACGACGGCGGATAACTCATTTTATTCTCCGACAACGAAAGCATTAACTTTTGGTACTGGCGGAGTAGATGATGCAGAAGATGCTGGTATTATCGCTCATGAGTACGGGCACTCGATTCAAGATAACCAAGTACCTGGCTTTGGTAGTTCTGCAGAAGGCGGAGCGATGGGAGAAGGATTTGGTGACTTTTTAGGTGCTACGTATGAAGATGCAGTATCGACAACAGGATACGGAAAAGCATGTGTTGGAGAATGGGATGCGGCTGCTTATTCTAGTTCAGATCCGACGTGCTTGCGCCGATTAGATAATAATAAAGTGTATCCAAAAGATATAAAGAATGAAGTACACGATGATGGTGAAATTTGGGCTCAAGGTCAATATGAGATGGCACAAGCTTTTGGACGTGATGTTGCAACGAAAATTATTTTACAATCACACTGGTCATTAACACCAAACTCTAAATTCAATGATGGAGCAAAGGCAATTAAGCAAGCGGATGCTCTTTTATATGGCGGACAACATGCTGCTGATATCGATCGTATTTGGGCAGCAAGAGGAATTAGTACGAATTAATATAAAAAGTCGTGGCATTTATAAGCCACGACTTTTTAATTTGCTTATGAACTGGTACTAGTAAAGGTAGCTAAATGAATGGTAGTGTGAATGTATCCACATTCTATTTATTTTTTTCGTCTTTAAAAACAAAATGCTCTTTAAATTTTCTAGACTCAACTTTTTGACCGTTTCTCATGGAGTGGAAAGGGTGTTCTTGCCAAGTAATGATTACATCAACTACATCTGCTTTTGTAGCAACTGGAAAATTAGCATGTTTAAATCCAGTTTTTCCACTTGCTAAACGACTTTCCTTTAGGGAAAAGAGTTCATATTTCGTTTTTGTTTTTGGCTCGTTGCGGAATACTTCGACTTGTACGTTATATACTTCACTGTTTCCAACATTTTTTACTGAAAATTGATATGTATTAAATTCATCTTTTTTAGCTTGAAGCGTCTTTTTGCTTATTTTTTTCGGTTCATCAATATTCACTTGCCATTGATCAGAGTTTTGGGAGATCGGTAAAGATTTTGGTGAATAGGCGTATGTTTCATTCACTACAATTAGACATAACAAAAGAAGAAAGAAACTAATCGCTTTTTTCATAAGAACACCTCGCTATAAAATTTTTATTAATATGCGTAAATGAAATAAAAATTATGTAATAAAATGGAAAAGGTGATAATTTGATTCAAATGAATTTGAAAAAACTTGAAGAGGTAGTAGGTGGTGAAGGATTACAAGAATCGTTTCATCATATAGAGATACATGGTGTCTGCATAGATTCCAAAAGCATTAAAGAAGGAAATTTATTTGTTCCAATCATTAGGGTGAAAGATGGACATGATTATGTGAAAGAGGCAATTGATAATGGAGCTGTCGCTTCCTTATGGAAAAAGTCTTATGGTACTCCGCCAAAAGGGATGCCAATTATATTTGTAGATGACACTTTGTTTGCTTTGCAACAATTGGCACAATTTTATCGAACAGAGCTAAATGTAAAAGTAATTGGAATTACTGGTAGTAATGGAAAGACAACGGTAAAAGATATAATAAGCACGATTTTAAGTACAACTCATCGTGTGCATAAAACAAAAGGGAATTTTAATAGTCAAATCGGTTTACCATTAACAATTTTAGAGATGAAACGAGATACAGAGTTTTTAATACTTGAAATGGGGATGAGTGAAAAAGGACAAATTAGAAACTTATCGATAATAGCAAAGCCAGATGTAGCGATCATTACAATGATTGGCCAGTCTCACTTAGAAACACTTGGATCAAGAGAAGAGATCGCGAAGGCTAAATTAGAAATTATTGATGGATTAAAAGATGAAGGATTATGTTTGTATAATGGCGATGAACCATTGCTTTTGAAAAATAAGAATCTATCGAGTATAAATTGTAAGGCATTTGGTGAAAAGTATACAAATGATTTGTTTCCAACAAACGTGGGATTAGATGAATATGGTGTTCATTTTAAAGTAAATAATTCAAAAATACAGTACGATGTTCCCTTGCATGGAAAACATAATATTTTAAATACGATTGTCGGAATCGCCGTAGGTCAATATTATAATGTCCCTACAGAAAAAATACAGGAAGCATTACGGCAATTACATATTACTCATATGCGCTTTCAATTTTTAACTGCCAAAACAGGTTTTACAATTATTAACGATGCGTGGAATGCTAGTCCCTCTTCAATGAAGGCTGCAATTGACACGTTACAGAAATTAAATGCCTATAAGAAAAAAATGATAGTATTTGGGGATATGTTGGAGTTAGGGACGAAAGCTGAAACATATCATAGAGAAATTGGTAAAATGCTAAATCAAGAGAGCATTCAATATGTATTCACTTATGGAGAGTTAGCTGAAATTGTAGCGGAAGAAGCGAGAAAGAAATATGATACAGGAAAAGTACAGTCATTTAATAGTAAAGCCAAGGTAGCAGAGGAAGTATTAAAAGTAATAACAGAAAATGATGTTGTATTATTGAAAGGCTCACGTGGAATGGCTTTAGAGGAGATTGTACAAAATTGGATATGAAAAATGAAAATATATTTAAAAAGGCTTGCGTTTTATAAAACAAAGAGATAGAATACTCTGTAAATATAAAAAGTGATGATCAGGAAAAGTACATGATGCAAAGGTCTACAGAGAGCAATCGGTTGCTGAGAAGATTGCGATACCGCATGATGGAAAGACACCTGTGAGTGTTGCTTTGAACGTGATAATTAGTAAAAGCAAACGGTACCTACCGTTATCAGGTCTAAGATGGTCATTATGACAATTTGGGTGGTACCGCGGAAAAATCCGTCCCTATTTATAGGGGCGGATTTTTGTATTCTTTGAAAGGAGGTGAGTGACCGTGGATGATGACGATGATAACAACAATAACGTAAATAAAAATAAAATTACTGGAGGGAAAAATAATGGAGTCAATAATGAAGCGTTCACTCACAAAAGAATGTAAGGAGCAAAGTGGAAAGGTTGTATTACTTCAAGGATGGGTAAAAAAGATTCGTCATCTAGGTAATGTTAGTTTTTTATTAATAAGGGATCGATCGGGAGTTATGCAATGTGTCTTAGAAAATGAGTTAGCTGGATTTAAAGTAGATGTGGAAAGTGTCGTGCAAGTAGTTGGTCAAATAGTAGAGACTTCGAAAACAGAATTAGGGGTGGAAGTGCTTGCTCATGAAGTGAAAATATTAAATGGTGCAGAACCACTTCCATTTGAAATAAATAAAAAGAAATTGCAAGTTGGCTTAGATCAACTACTAAATGAGCGGGTATTATCATTAAGACATGAGAGAACCGCGGCGATATTTAAAGTGAAATCTACACTTGTTCAGAGCTTTAGTGAATTTCTTATAGAGAACGATTTCACACGTATATTTACTCCGAAAATTGTTTCACAAGGGGCAGAAGGAGGAGCGAATGTTTTTAAAGTTCCATACTTTCAAAAAGAAGCTTATTTAGCACAATCACCACAGTTTTATAAACAGATGATGGTAGCTGGAGGGTTAGAACGTGTTTTTGAAGTTGCACCTGTTTACAGGGCGGAACATCATAATTCTTCCCGTCATTTGAATGAATATATATCGTTAGACGTAGAACTTGGATTTATTCATGATTTTTATGAAGTGATGCAATTAGAAACGGATGTTTTACGATATATGTTTCAACAAGTAGCAAAAAATTGTGAAAAAGAACTACAACTATTACAAATAGAAGTACCTGTTATTACAGAAATACCAAAAATTACATTGTTACAAGCGCAAGAAATTTTAAAAAGTAAATACCGGAAAGAATCGCCAATTGGGGATTTAGATACAGAAGGTGAAAAGCTACTAGGCAAATATGTGAAGGAAACATATAAGAGTGAGTTAGTTTTCATTACACATTATCCGAAAGAAGCTAGACCGATGTATACGATGCCGAATAATGAAAATCCATCTATTACTGATTCGTTCGACTTACTATATAAAGGGCTAGAAATAACTTCAGGCGCACAGCGAATTCATGATTATGAAATGTTACTTGCTTCTTTTAAAGAAAAAGGATTACATCCAGATAAATTTCAATCTTATTTAAATACATTCCGATACGGTTGTCCTCCGCACGGTGGTTTTGGAATTGGATTAGAGAGAGTTGTATACAAACTATTAGAATTAACAAATGTACGAGAGGCGAGTGCTTTTCCAAGGGACTGTACAAGACTTATCCCATAATAATAGGGGAAGGAAATGTATCCGTTGTGCTATTTTATAGTACAACGGATTTTTTAGTTCATAAAACTCAGCACTTTCTCACCAAATTTTAATGTAAGCTTAATTGTTCTCTCTTTTTTCACCTTTAGTATAAGCCTTAGAAACGAAAGAGATATACAAGGTGAAGGGAGAAATATTACATGCGTATTTTAGTTGTACCATCAGGATTTAAAGAAAGTTTAGGGGCGAAGGAAGCTGCTGATGTAATGAAAGAAGGGATTTTAAAAGTTATGCCGTTAGCTACTGTAGAGACTTTACCAATGGTGGATGGTGGGGAAGGTTTTACAGAGGCAATTATAAATATTACTGGTGGAAAAATGTATAAAGTACAAGTAACGGGACCTGTTGGAGAGGAGATACAATCTTATTTTGGTATTTTTAAAACGAGAAATGGTGAGTGTACGGCTGTTATTGAAATGGCCGCTGCAGCTGGGCTACGCCTTGTACCGAGAGATTTACGTGATCCTAGAAAAACGACTACTCATGGTGTTGGGCAGTTAATAGAATTAGCTTTAAATAAAGGGGTAGATCGTATATTAATAGGATGTGGCGATTCAGGAACATCTGATGGAGGAGCAGGTATGGCTGAGGTGTTAGGTGTAAAGTTCTTAAATGAAGCTGGAAAGGAAATACAAATTCATGGTGGAACCTCTTTATTACAAGTTTCAAAAATAGACACATCACAAGTAGATCCTAGATTAAGGCATGTTCAAATTGATGTTGCCTGTAATTGGTTTAATCAATTATGCGGCGAACAGGGAGTAGCGCGAGTGTTCGGTCCGCAAAAAGGTGCTAACGAAGCACAAGTAATAGAACTAGAAAAAGCACTGGAGCGTTATGCTTCTGTTATAAAAAAAGATATAGGTATAGATGTACATCATACACCAGGTAGTGGTGCATCTGGCGGGCTTGGTGCTGGACTACAAGCTTTAATTGGTGCAACGTTACATCCGAGATACGATATTATTATGAAGTATATGGATTTAAATAAACAATTGTTATCGTGTGATCTTGTTTTTACTGCGGAAGGCAGTATAGATTTTCAAACGCCACGAGGGAAAATTCCAGCTGAGGTGGCTAAATGTGCAAAAAAATATGGATTACCAGTAATTGCATTAGTAGGGACAGTCGGTAAAGGTGCACGTATTAATTACGATTATGGCATTGATGCATATACAAGTATATTACCGATGCCATCTTCATTAGAAAATGCATTTTCTAATGCGGAGAAATGGCTTCGTGATTGTACAGAGAGTACGATGCGTACAGTTTTAGTCGGTTATCAAATCGCTTCTCGGTTAAATAAAAGTGGGTACGTATCATGATTGAAAAAAATGTAGTGGAATTACATGTAAGCAGTACGGATGATCCGAAAATTAAGCCATCTTGGGTTCTGCCCGTAGCACTTATATTACTGGTAGAAATAGTTCTTTTGCTTCCATCGTCATTAACGATGGAAGCGAAATGGAGTTTGTTTGGATTTTGCTGTGCAATTATTTTATGGACTACAACAACGATAAATTCAGCCTATATCGCACTAGGGTCCGTCTTATTTTTAATTATTTCAGGAACAGCAAAGCAAGATCTTTTATTCGATTCGTTAGCTTCAGATGTTATTTGGCTTATGATCGGTTCCTTTATTTTAGGAAGGGCACTTCAAGTTACCGGTTTAGCTGAGAAAATGACGTACTTTGTTGTAAATCGTGCTCGGAATATAGCGGGCTTGTGCGGGATTTTGACAATGATTATTCAAATACTCGCCTTTTTTATTCCATCGACATCTGGACGCGCAGCGGTTGTATTACCTGTTTTTCAAGCTATATCAAAAGAAATTGGGAGTAGAAGAATTACGAAAGCATTAGCAATTTTAATGCCTACAGTTATTTTAGTTTCAACAAGTTCTACAATTATTGGCGCAGGTTCCCATTTAATTGCCCTAGATATGTTAAAGGAATTTAATAATAAGGATATTACATTTGTAGAGTGGTTAATATGGGGATTTCCATTTGGAGTCATAATGAGCTTTATAAGTTGTCGTGTAATATTATTTTTATTTTTAGACAAAGAGGAAGTAAAAACAAAACTGAAACAGAAAAAAGTTGAGTTTGAATTATCGCGAAATGAAAAGTATACAATCAGTATTTTAATAGCGATGGTAGCTTTTTGGTTAACAGAGTCGTTACACGGTTTGGAAATTGCCACTGTAACGATAATCGGAGTGTTTTTATTAACTTTACCAAAACTCGGCGTGATGCAGTGGAAAGAAAGTTTAAAAGGTGTCTCGTGGAACTTAATTTTATTTGTTGGAGCAGCAATTGCATTAGGGAAATCTTTAATGGAGAGTGGTGCAGCGCAATGGATTATGCAAAAGTTATTTTTAGTAACAGAACTTATTAATAAGCAATCCATTTTTATCGTGTTACTCGTAATTGTTATTCTTTCAGTCACATCACATTTATATATTACATCTCACACAACGAGAGCGGTAATTTTTATTCCGCCATTACTATATTTTGCGAATAGTCTACAGCTTAATGAAGTAGCTGTACTATTTTTAGGGATTGTTGGCATGAACTATTGTTTAACCTTTCCAGTCAGTTCTAAAGCATTACTTTTATTCCAAGAAAGTGATAGAGAAACGTTTCAGCCGCAAGATTTATTAAAGTTAAGTAGCTATTTAAGTGTTATATATATGTTTGTAATGGTTGTATTTTACTATGCATATTGGCAGTGGGTTGGATTGTCTCTCTAAAAATCAGGAATATAATTCATTCCTGATTTTTTTCATTAAGTCGAAAAGAATATTGGGTATTATTTCTTTTGGAGGAAAGTATTACTTGTTATACTAAAATGGTGCAAATATATATTATAGGAGGCTTTTATGGGAGAAAGGATTTTAATCGTCGAGGATGAAGAAAAAATTGCTCGTGTTGTGCAGTTGGAATTAGAGTTTGAAGGATATGAAAGTGAAATTGCAAAAACAGGTACAGAGGCAATGGAAAAGTTTGGCGATGGTAACTGGGATTTAATATTACTTGATGTAATGCTTCCAAATATAAGTGGGTTAGAAGTTCTTCGAAGAATACGTTTGAAAAATGCTGTAATACCTATTATTTTATTAACTGCTCGTGACTCAGTTGTTGACAAGGTTAGTGGTTTAGATCAAGGAGCAAGTGACTATATCACAAAGCCATTTCAAATAGAAGAACTTTTAGCGAGGATTCGTGCATGTTTAAGAATTTCAAACGTAATAAAAGAAGAAGAGAATAGTAGTTATCAAATTGCAGATTTATATTTAGACGAGAAAACACGAGAAGTGAAGAGAGGGAATCATGTAGTGGAATTAACACCACGTGAATTTGATTTATTACTCTTTTTAATGAAGCATGAAAACCAAGTGTTAAATCGAGAACAAATCGTAACGAATGTTTGGGGATTTGATTATTATGGTGATACAAATGTTGTCGATGTGTATATTCGATATTTACGCAAAAAAGTAGATTGTAATGTGGACGTACCACTTATTCACACTGTTAGAGGTGTTGGGTATGTTTTAAAGGTGTAATATATGAAAATTAAAAATAAAATATATTTATTTTCTACAGTATGGTTACTACTTATATTGTTACTTATTAATAGTTCTATATACTTTTTATTTTATAAAGTTACAACGAACGGAGAGTTAGAACGTTTAAAACGTGAGGCAGTACATATTATAGAAGGAATGAATGTAGAATCAGCAAAAAAAATAGACGCAGTAAATTTGTTGCAACCATACTTACCTTCAAACGGTATGATTAGAGTTATTAATGAAAATTCAAAGGTAATGATTAGACAAGAAGTGGACAGTACAAAACCAATCCCAGCAGTAAATACGAAATTTGAAAGAAAAGAATCAGCGGGAATTTATGAGAAAAATGGAGGGAAATTCGCTTATATAAAAATACCAATCATTTGGAATGATGGGAAGATCGTTTCGTTAGAAATGACAGAACGTTTAGATAGTTTGCAAGGGAATTTAAATATGTTAAAAAATGTATTGGTAATTGCATCGCTTTTCGTTTTAATTCCGTCTTTTTTTGCGGGAAGAATGTTAAGTAAACTCATTTTAAAACCTGTAAACTCTTTAATACAAACAATGGAGCATATACAAGATAGAGGGATATTCAAAAAAATACCACTTGAGAAAAAATCAAAAGATGAATTGTACAAAATGGGAACGACATTTAATAAAATGATAGATTTATTACATCAAAACTTTGAAAAGCAACAGCAGTTCGTTTCAGATGCTTCACATGAATTGAGAACACCGTTAACTGTTATTGAAAGTTATGCAAAATTATTAAAAAGATGGGGAATGAAAAAACAAGATGTTTTAGAGGAATCTGTAGAAGCGATATACTCCGAGGCAATAAGAATGAAAGGCATGACAAATCAAATGTTACTGCTTGCCAACAGTAGTGCAGAGTGGAAGTTGGAAACGAAAGAATCAGATGTAGTTCGTTTATGCAAGATGACTGCGGAACAACTAGAAAAAACATATAATCGGGATTTTCGAGTTATTACAGAGGAAGAAAAGATTGTTGTAAATATTGATGAACAAAAAATAAAACAAGTATTAGTAGTATTATTGGATAACGCAATGAAATACAGTAAGGATTCAATCGATTTAATAGTAGGAATAAACAAGGAAAGAGTCTTTTTTTCTATTCAAGATTACGGTATGGGAATTCCTAAGGAGGATATACAGAAAGTGTTTGATCGCTTTTTTCGGGTGGATAAAGCGAGGAGTAGGGAAACAGGAGGAACAGGTCTAGGCTTGTCGATTGCGAAACAAATTATTGATGCTCATGAAGGAAATATACAACTGGAAAGTGAAGAGGGAAAATGGACGAAAGTTACAGTATATTTGCCTCGGTTTTTATAAAGAGATAGGAGTTTAAAAATGAAAAAGAAATGGAAGGTTGCATTGTTACTTTGTTTTGTTCTTGTAAGTGTAGCTTTTGTATCACAACGTATTGTCTCTAAGCAAGGAGAAAACATATTATCTGAAAAACAAATTCAGAATATTGTGTCGGAACAGTATCCTGGAAAAATAAAAAATATAAAATTAGTAAACAAAGGAGAACAAGATATATATAAGGTACATCTTTTAAATGAAAAAGGTTCATATGAAATAATAGTAGATGCTCAAAGTGGTAACATAAAACGTGCAAAAGAAATATCATTAAAAAGTAATACAATAACGAAAGAAAAAGCGGAAGAAATAGCACTTCAGAAAGTACAGGGGATAATCAAACAAACTATATTAGAAAAAAGAAATGAGATAGAAGTGTTTGTTATAACGGTAGAAACAAATGCTACTGATAGTACGATAGTTGAGATCGAAAAAACTACCGGAAAAATTCAATTGTTACAGAAACAAACGACAAAAGTTACAGAAGAGCAAGCAAAAGAGATTGCAGTGCAGCAAGTACAAGGGAATGTGAAAGGGATAAGACTAGAGAAAAAGAACGAAAAAAATGTATATGTAATAGAGATAGAGAAAAGTGCAAATGAGAATGTAATGGTAGAAATTGAAGAAGCGACGGGTGCTTTTATTGGTACTTCACAAATACAAAAAGTCGTTACAGAAGAGCAGGCGAAAGAAGTTGCGTTACAAAAAGTACCAGGCGGATTTATCGAGAAGGTAAGTGTAGTCAATATAAATGGTACGTCTACCTACCAAATTATAATAAAAAAACAAACAGAAACGGTTGATGTAAGAATACATACAATAACAGGTGAAGTCATTTCTACTACAGTGGTAAATAACGTTATTCAGCAAAAGGAGTCATCACAACAACGAGATGACGATGATCAAGAAGAAGGTACTGATGATCACGGTGATGATGATGACGAAGGATAATGAAAAATAAAAAAGGTTTCTCATCAAATTTTAATATAGCTCTTGACAGTTATACATATAACCGATATACTTCATATTAATTTCAAAAGAAAATATATTCTAAATATTAAAATGTGTTGAATAGGAGTAGTAAGGTCGTATATTTGTACAGAGAGCTATGGGTTGGTGTGACATAGTCAAATGACATCCTGAACTCGCCTAGGAGCAGTAAGGTGGAACGGAATCACATTCTTAGTAAATCTTAACGGTTAACCTTCGATATTAGGTTTGTAATCAAACGATTACTACTAAGGTGGATTCATAATGGAATCAATAAGGGTGGTACCGCGTTAAGTAAATGGCTTAGCGTCTCTTTATATAGAGATGCTAGGCCATTTTTTTATTTTATGGAAATAGAAATGGAGGGTTTATTTGGATTAGTTTATAAAATTTAATTATTCATATAAAGTAATTTAACTAGGAGGAAAATAAGATGAAACAGACAGAGCAATGGACTTCGAAATTAGGTTTTATAATGGCTGCAGCAGGATCCGCAATTGGACTTGGCGCAATATGGAAGTTTCCTTATATCGCTGGGAAAAGCGGGGGAGGAGCATTCTTTTTAATCTTTATATTATTTACTGTATTAATTGGGCTACCGCTACTTATAGCTGAATTTATGATTGGTCGCAGTACACAGAAACAAGCGGTTGGAGCATTTAAAAGTATCGCACCTAATACAGGATGGCACTGGATTGGACGTCTTGGCGTTGGAACTTGTTTTATACTACTTTCGTTTTATAGTGTTGTAGGTGGATGGGTATTAATTTATTTATTCAGAGGAGTAACTGGACAACTGATTACTCCGGGACAGAATTACAATGCATTATTTACTGAAACAATTGGAAATCCCGCTTGGGCGATTATAGGACATTTCGCTTTTATGCTTATTACGATTTGGGTTGTATCAAAGGGAGTACAAAATGGAATTGAAAAAGCAAGTAAATATATGTTGCCAGCATTGTTTGTTTTATTTGTTGCTCTTATTATTCGTTCATTAACACTTGATAATGCAATACAAGGTGTGAAGTTTTTCTTACAACCAGACTTCTCAAAGATTACTTCAGAAAGTATTTTATTCGCAATGGGTCAATCATTCTTTGCGATTAGTATCGGGATTTCGATTATGGTCACGTATAGTTCCTATTTAAATAAAAAAGAAAGTTTACCAAAATCAGCAATAACAATTGTTGGATTGAATTTATTTGTTTCATTATTTGCAGGTCTTGCTATTTTCCCAGCTGTATTTTCATTAGGAATGGAACCAACAGAAGGACCTGGATTACTATTTATCGTATTACCATCTGTATTTAGTCAAATTCCATTCGGTGGATTTTTCTTAACAGTATTTCTTGCACTATTTACATTTGCGACATTAACATCGGCATTTTCTTTACTAGAGACAGTTGTTTCAGCGTTTGCAAATGGTGAACAAGAAAAGAGAACGAAATTATCATGGATGATTGGTTTCGGTATTTTCTTAGTAGGTATACCTTCAGCGCTATCATTTGGAGTATGGAGTGATATTACGATTTTCGGAAAGAATATTTTTGATGCAGTAGACTTCTTATCTAGTAATATATTAATGCCACTTGGAGCGCTATTTATTAGTATTTTCGTTTCATTCAAAATGGAAAAGAAGGTGCTAGAAGCAGAGTTTTTTGTAGGTGGTAATTATGGAAAGAAAGTATTTATTTGTTGGGCTTTCTTACTTCGATTTGTAGCACCGCTCGCAATCATCATCGTCTTTTTAAATGTAATAGGGATTATTTAGGGTGAAATGTTATAATATTCAGTAAAAAAAGAAGGTGACGATCATAAAGGCGAATTTGATAGAAGCAGGGAAATACATGAATATTAGAGGCAAAAAGCTATACGTTGAAACGCATGGAAACCCTAAAAATAAACCAGTCCTATACTTGCATGGTGGACCAGGAGAAAGTTGCTATGATTTTTCATTTCATCAAGCGGAAAGATTAAAAGATTCGTTATTTGTAATTATGATAGATCAAAGAGGTGTATGTCGCTCAGAAGAAATTACTGAAGACGAAGCTTTTAGATTACATGATTTGATTGAAGACTGTGAGGAACTAAAAAAAGTATTACAAATTGAGAAGTGGTCTGTAATTGGACACTCTTTCGGTGGATATGTAGCTTTGTTATATGCATCGAGATATCCAAGTTCAATAGAGAAAATCATATTTGAAGGGCCAACTTTCGATTTTGCATTAACAAGTAGAGCCTTGTTACAAAAGACAGGGAACTTATTAAAAAAGTATGGGAAAGAAAAAGTAGCAGAAGAGTCTATCGCTTATTCATCTAGCAATGCCAGTTCAGAAGAGTTGCTGGAAGACTATATAAGATTAAGCAATGAATTAGAAGAAAAAAGAATGGAGATTTACAATTATAAGGAAGATGAGACGGACGAGAGTTTATATAGTGATGAAGAGTGGGAAGAATTTTCAAATCGCTCCAAAATTCATTTTGATAGATTAAAAGTAGAAGGAGCATTTCATACTTCATTATTACAAAAAATAAAAGATGTACAAAATCCAATGTTATTAATTGTAGGAAAACACGATGCAGTAACGTGTGAAAAACAAATTGAAATATTTAATAAAGATGCTCAAAACGGAGGTTATATTGTATTCGAAGAGAGTGGTCATACACCGCATTATGAGGAAGCAGATCGATATGCAGAATTAGTCATTCAGTTTTTGAAATAAAGTAGAAAGGGAGCTTCGTATAATGCGAAGCTCCCATTTTTATATTTTGGGATAAGTAATTGTAATGTTAGGCCATTTGTTTTGCCAATTCTTTTTAGTAACCCTAGCATTGTACATATGTAATCGTTCTTTGGTTTCAAGAAAATGATCTGTTGGCCTCACTCGTAAGGAAAGAACATCTCCAATACCGCACGGAGCTGTTAATATAACTTTGTTTTTTTCGTCTAATGTAACCCCTAAAGCCGTTGCAGTTTCAGGAAATTTAGAAATAGCATCAACAGAGGAAGAATATGGTGGCATATTATTCACTACATGCATACGAGCTTGATTTTTTACAGACCAAGGGATCGTAGAATCAATATTCTTTAATTTCGTTTCTAATGATTGTTCGTATATCTCATCTTTATGTAGACTATCATAATAAATCACATCAACATCAGGCATAGCTGTTTTAGCTTCATAGTTATGTAAAGTGTCCCAAATTTTAGAGCGGACAAATCCGGCGCAAATCCACCAATCAGGTAAATTTAGTGATTTTGCCATTTGTAATACGTTCATCATCCATTCGTCGTTTTCAATTAAGTGAATTATATCTTGCTCTGTTTGTATAGTCATTTGTTATCCCACCTACTATTTTTATAGAGGACTAATTCATCAGTTTAATAATCCATGTGATCCAGTAAGCACCTGGTATGAATAATAGTTGTGCTAATAATGTACCGAAAAGTCTAGAAATCATTAGCCAACCATACATTTTACTCATTGCTTCTGCACCTTCTTCTGATTGAAGAGCTCGCTCTGTTAAAAGAGCGATACGTGGATCAAGCAGCACAGTTAATAAAATAGTAGCGAAACCATTAATAAGGCCAGAAGCTGTAGTAGCTTTTGTTGCGTAATCTGGAAGTAAAAAGGAAGCGTATAGAGCTGAAAGGACACCAGCTGTATAAATTGCAGTAGCAAACATATTAATAAGCATAATACGTTTTGGAATACCACCGATACGCAGTCTATGAATCATTTCTAATTTTGGAAAGCGTACGTATTTTCTTGTGTACTTTAATTTTTGAATGTTATTTGTTTTCATCATTCGAATGAAAGAACCATCTGTTTCAAAGTTTTGAATGACATATCCAAATAATTTGGTCAGAGTTGGATACAGTATAATCGCAAGTAAAGTACCGACAGAGGCGGATAATAGAACAAGCCGTATAGTATGTTCTAAATTAATGGAAGCGTCTCGTTTTGCCTCATCGACAATCCCGCCGATTAAAAAGGCTTGTAGCATGTTAGATGTTCTTGATATAAGTAACACCATGCCTACGACAGACAAAGCAACAGCAATTCTCTTTAAACGCACTCCAGCTAATCGAATACTATAAGAGCTCGTTTCAACCGCGTGAATAACAATTGTGAAAACCATTATAACAATTAACGTTATTGACATTAGATTCACCAGTTTCTATTAAAATAATTGTAACTTTTTTACTTTATCATATCTATTACACTTTGTAACTGAAAGTATGTGACATAGAAGAAATAATTTTTCGAAAAGATAAATAATGGTAGTATAGTAAAAGGTGGGCATGAAAAGCCTTCCATATAATATGTAAAGTAAATAGGAGCGGGGGATTAAACTTGTATACAACATTTCTATTTGATTTAGATGGAACATTGACGGATCCGAAAGAAGGAATTGTAAATTCAGTATTGTATGCATTAAAGAAGCTTGGAATTGAAGAATTACATGTAAGCGAGTTAGATTCATTTATTGGTCCACCCATCCAGCAATCATTTGTAGAGAGATACAATATGAATGAAGGAGAAGTTGAACGAGCTGTTTTTTATTTTAGAGAGTATATACAGCAGCGTGGATTGTTAGAAAATAATGTTTACGATGGTATTCCAAATCTCTTAAAACAATTAAAAGATACAGGAAATCGTTTATTTATAGCCACTTCAAAACCTACTATATTTGCTGAACAAGTTATAGAACATTTTCAACTAACGAAGTATTTCGAAGATATCATTGGAAGTAATTTAGATGGTACGAGAATAAAAAAAGAAGAAATTATTTCTCATATTTTACAAACAAATAAAGAACTTAATAAAGAAGACATTGTTATGATTGGAGATAGAAAGCACGATATAATCGGTGCGAATCATAATGGAATTCCTTCAATTGGCGTTTTATACGGTTATGGTAGTAAAACAGAATTGACTGAAGTTGGTGCGACTCATATAGTAAAGGATGTAAAAGAACTACATCATTTTTGTTTAGAAAATAGTTTAGTAAAGAAGTAAATATAGAGACTAAAAATCCCTTTATAACGTATGATGATCAAATCGTATTTGTTTAAAGGGATTTTTCATATGTAATCGAATATGTATAATTAGACATTTTTAGCATGAAAAATTTGTATGAATAAGAGGAGGGATGTCAGAATCAAAAGATTAGTAGAAATTTATCTATAAAAGTTTGAATTTTCTGTTTAAAGGAGGGGTATAATTGGAGCTAGTTATTATATTATTAGCACTTAGTTTACTAATGTTTGTAGCATATAAAGGGTTTTCTGTTATTTTATTTGCACCGATATTTGCATTATTTGCGGTATTTTTGACAGAGCCTAGTTTTGTATTACCTTTCTTTTCGAATATTTTTATGGAGAAAATGGTAGGTTTTATTAAACTATATTTCCCTGTATTTTTACTTGGGGCAATATTTGGGAAAGTAGTAGAAATGTCAGGAATTGCAGACTCGATTGCAAAGACAATTATAGAGTTAGTTGGTGAAAAACGTACGATTTTAGCGATTGTATTAATGGGTGCGATCTTAACGTATAGTGGCGTTAGTGTGTACGTAGTAGTGTTTGCTGTATATCCGTTCGCAGCTAAGCTGTTTCGACAAGCGAATATTCCGAAGCGTTTAATCCCTGGAACGATTGTACTTGGAGCGGTCACGTTTACAATGGATGCGCTACCTGGATCACCACAAATTCAAAACGTGATTCCTACAACGTTTTTTAAAACAGACATTTATGCTGCGCCGATACTTGGTATTGTAGGGGCAATTTTTGTACTCACGTTAGGATTATTATATTTAGAGAGTAGACGTAAGAAGGCGAAGGCAGCAGGAGAAGGGTATTTTGGTTTTAACGATGGGGATACTGAAATGGCAGCTTCTTTGCAAGTGCAAGTAGAACAAAAAGATATGCCATTACTGAAAAGCATTGAAATTACAAGAGTTCAGCAAGTGATTGCTTTTATACCACTTATTTTAGTAGGTGTAATGAATAAAGTTTTCACTATTATGATACCGAAGTGGTATCCAAATGGTTTTGATTTTTCTGCAATTGGTATGAAAGCATTTGGAAAAGTAGAATTAAGTGCAGTAGTTGGAATTTGGTCAGTAGAATTGGCACTTATTATAGGTATTGTAACAACGTTATTATTATATTGGAAACGAGTAGTAACAGGGTTTCAAGCTGGATTGAATACAAGTATTGGTGGAGCGTTACTTGCAACGATGAATACAGGAGCTGAGTTTGGATTCGGTGGTGTCATCGCAGCACTTCCAGGATTTGCGATTATGAGAGATGGTATTTCTGCCACATTCACAAATCCTCTAGTGAATGGAGCAGTAACGACGAATATTTTAGCTGGAATTACAGGTTCTGCATCCGGAGGAATGGGGATCGTTTTAAGTGCAATGGGAGATAAGTTTATTGCAGCGGCCAATCAATTTGATATTCCATTAGAAGTAATGCACCGCATCGTATCAATGGCATCAGGAGGAATGGATACATTACCACATAACGGAGCAATTATTACTATTCTTACAGTAACAGGTTTAACACATAAACAGTCATATAAAGATATTTTTGCTATTACAATTTTGAAAACGCTTGCTGTATTTTTAGTTATTGCATTCTATACAGTAACAGGAATTTATTAAGTCGATATTTTATAAATTAAAACATTAATTAGGGTAAGAAGGGGTGGAGTACTTGCAAGAAGTTGCTGAGTTTCGTATGCCGAAGTCTGTATTATATGGAAGAAATTCGCTTGAAAAGCTGGGGGAACAATCTAAGAAGTTGGGGAAAAGAGCGTTTATAGTTACGGATACAATTATGGAGGATTTAGGATATGTTGAGAGGTGTATACAACAATTAAGTACGAAAGGTATAACTGTTATTACATATAATAAAGTAAATGCTGAGCCTACCAATATACACGTGTTAGAAGCGTTAACTCTTTGTAAAGAAGGACAGTGTGATTTTATTATCGGTATTGGTGGTGGAAGTTGTATCGATGCTGCGAAAGCAGTTGCGGTGTTATATACAAATGGTGGAGAAGTGGAAGATTACGTCCAAAAGAATATGGAAATAGACAATGATCCGCTACCACTTATTGCAATCCCAACAACTTCTGGTACTGGATCGGAAGTAACAAGTGTAGCAGTAATTACGAATAAACGAACAGATGTAAAAATGATGATGAAGCATCCAAATTTCACCCCACAAGTAGCGATTATTGACCCAATTTTAACACGTTCGGTACCACCGCATATTACAGCAGCAACAGGGATAGATGCATTATGTCATGCAGTCGAAGCATATATTTCTAAAGTTTCACAATCACTTACCGATGTACTTGCACTTTCCGCAATTGAAAGTATTATGAAATATTTACGTATTGCATATGAAGATGGAGAGAATATGGAGGCAAGAGAAGCGATGATGATTGCGTCCTTACAAGCTGGAATCGCATTTTCAAATGCATCTGTTACTCTAGTTCATGGAATGTCCAGGCCAGTAGGAGCGTTATTTCATGTGCCACACGGAATATCGAATGCAATACTATTACCTACAGTTTTAGAATATACAAAAGTTAATGCAGTAAAAAGACTAGCGAAAATTGGACGTTGTTTAAATAAAGATTTGTATTCCTATTGTGATGAAGAAGTAGCAGACTACACGCTGAGGGAAATAAAAAAACTTTGTTTTGATCTCCGAATTCCAAACTTAAAAGAATACGGAATTGGTGAAGTTGAATTTGAAAAAGCTATTTCTAAAATGGCATCAGATGCAATTGAAAGTGGAAGTCCAGCAAATAATCCACGTGTGCCATCATATGATGAAATTAAACAGTTGTATCGAGAGTGTTTTCATTATCAATATGAAGATTCTATAAAAACATTAGATAATTAATTTCAGAATATTCTTATAAAATTTCCTTGGAAATAGTTAAAACAAGACTTTATATTACAAACGTAAAGTCTTGTTTTATTATGTATAATATACATAATAAAATGTTGTGATTAGTTTTAAAAAACAGTATAAGGTGGGTGTTGTGTAATGAAAACAATAGGTTTAATTGGTGGCATGAGCTGGGAATCAACTTCTGAATATTATCGAATCATAAATGAAGAAATAAAAGAGAGATTAGGAGGATTACATTCAGCAAAATGTATGATTAATAGTGTGGACTTTGAAGAGATTGAACGATTCCAGTCTAGCGGAGATTGGGATGGAGCAGGAGAAATATTAGGAAATGCAGCATATTCGTTACAGAGAGGAGGAGCAGATTTTATTATTATTTGCACAAATACAATGCATAAAGTAGTTGAGAAAATAAAGGAGAATATTCATATTCCAGTCTTACATATCGCTGATGCAACTGCAAAAGAAATGAAAAGGAAAGATATTCAAAAGGTTGGTTTACTTGGAACTAAATATACAATGGAGCAAGACTTTTATAAATTACGCATAGAAGAAAATCATATAAAAGTAATGGTTCCATCAAAAAAGGATAGAGAAAAGATAAACGAAGTCATATATACAGAATTGTGTTTAGGAAAGATAACATCTTCATCTAGGGAGTATTATAAAAGAGTTATAGAAGAGCTAGTACAAGAAGGGGCACAAGGAATTATATTAGGTTGTACAGAAATAGGATTATTAATAAAGCAGGAAGACGTATCTATTCCGATATTTGACACAGCTCATATACATGCAGTTGAAGCTGTTAATTTCGCTTTACAAAATAGATTATAATTATATTATGTAACCTAATTCGCGTTTGTGGAAAACATTCAGAAAATATTTTATAATGTAAGTGGTTACATTTAAGGGGGAATGCGTATGTTTTCAGTTCAACCAATCGCATTTGTACATAATGAAAGAAAGGAAATAAAAGATGATGAGTGGGGAGAAGTAAGATCTTATATTACTTTAACTGAAATGTATACAGAGGAAAGTATACAAGGGATTGAAGATTTTTCTCACATTGAAGTTGTTTTTTACTTTCATAAAGTAACTGATGAACAAATTCAATATTTTGCTAGACATCCTAGAAATAATAATGATTATCCTAAAGTAGGCATTTTTGCACAACGCGGGAAAAATCGCCCGAATCGTATAGGAGCAACAATTGTAAAGGTGATCAAAAGAGAAGGCAAATCAATTATTGTTGAGGGGTTAGATGCTATTGATGGCACCCCTATATTGGATATAAAGCCGATAATGAAAGAGTTTATGCCGAAAGAAGAAATTGTACAGCCTAAATGGGCAACAGATATAATGAGACAGTATTGGAAGGGGAATGGAATAAAATGAGAATATATGAGGCAACAATTGCAGATTTAGATGGACTAGCATCAGTTTTTAATAACTATCGTATGTTTTATAGACAAGATTCCGATTTAGAAGGAGCAAAAGTATTTTTACGAAATCGAATCGAGAGAAAAGAATCCGTTATTTTCGTAGCAGTTGAAGACGGTGAATATATTGGTTTCACACAATTATATCCATCATTTTCTTCCATTTCGATGAAAGAATTATGGATATTAAATGATCTGTTTGTACAAGCCACTAAGCGCGGAGCAGGAACAGGTAAAAAATTACTAGAAGCTGCTAAAGAATTTGCCTTAGAAAATGGTGCAAAAGGTGTAAAATTACAAACGGAAATCGATAATTTATCAGCGCAGCGATTATACGCTGAAAATGGTTATTTGAGAGATAATCGTTATTTCCATTATGAATTAACATTTTAAAGAAATATAAGATTAAAAGAGACGTTTTTATTGTGAAAACGTCTCTTTTAATTTGTATTATAGTTGATTTAAAACCCAATTTGTAGCATCTTCAAAGTTTTCTGCAATGTAGTTTGGTTCAATATGTGCCCATTTGTCTCGGTACGTATGTAAAGCATCATATCCAGCGCCTGTTCGAACTAATATCGTCGTTGCATGTACTGTTGCTCCTGCAACGATATCAGTCCAGCGATCACCAATTACAGCGCATTTTGTTAAATCAAGCCCATGTTTTTCGGCTGCTTGTAGCAGCATACCTGTACTTGGTTTGCGGCATTCACAACCATCACCGTGTTTATGAGGACATACGTAAATATCATCAAAGCCGAACCCTTTTAATTCTTTTGCAAAATCAGCAACAGTCGCTATCCCATCCGCGATACCTGGCTGGTTTGTGAAAGAGAAAATTTTTATATTTTGAGCTTTTAGTTTTTGCAGAGCTGCTTTTGTAAAAGGAAATAATGTAAAAGAACCTGGATAATGTATTGTAGTGTCACCACCGATTGTACCGTCACGATCAATAAAAATAGCTTCGATGTTTGTCATATTTTTTAGTCCTTTCCATTTATAGATAGTTTAAAAATGTTTTACAAATCGATATCCATTCACTTCATATCCTAATTTTTTGTAAAAGGGATGTGCTTCTACTCTATTTGTTCCACTAACTAGCCATGTACCAATGCAATTATGTTTTTTTGCTAATTGTTCTGCATAATCCATTAATGCTTGTCCAATGCCTTTCCTCCGTATTGTAGAATCAACGCTAATAATTGAAATTTCCCCATAACGAGTTATATCTTCTAAATTTTCACGTATACGAAACCCAAGTAATCCGTATATAGTGTCTTCTTCTTCATAAACATATAAAAAATCAAAGGGACTCATTTGTACGAATTGTAATCGGTTGTTCATATCTTCATAGGAAATAGAGGAACCTTTTAATTCTTTCGTTAAAGAACAAAGTGCATCTATATCGTCTATCGTAGCTTCACGTATATGAAAGGACATATTATCCACTCCAATAAAATGTAATCAAACGTTAAGTATTCTACTAAAAGATATTTATTCCTGCTATGAAAATGAATATTTTATAATGATATATAGATAGTTATATGTTATTCTTTTCCTTGATTGTATTGGAAATGGAAAGAAGGGGAATGTATGTTAGACGTGAATATCCGTTCTGCCGGATATGATATAGGGGAAAAGACAATTCATGATATTGCCTTTTCGATTGAAAAAGGTGAATTAGTTGCACTTATTGGTGCGAATGGTGCTGGGAAGAGTACGACGATTAAAACAATGCTCGGTTTACTTGTAAATATGAATGGTGAAATATCATTCGGTGAAAAAAAGAACCCTTATGCATATGTGCCGGAGCATCCGACATATTATGATTATTTAACGCTCTGGGAACATATTGAACTATTAATGGCTGCTCGTGAGAATGAGGGAGGAAGCTGGGAAAGGAAAGCTGAAGAATTATTGCTTATGTTTCGAATGGATAAACATAAACATGAGTATTTATCAAAGTTTTCAAAAGGAATGAAACAAAAATCGATGCTTATTTTGGCGTTTTTAACTGAACCAGATTTTTATATCATTGATGAACCTTTTATCGGCTTAGATCCAGTAGCTACGAAAGAGTTTTTAAGTTATTTATATAAAGAGAAAGAACGCGGCGCAGGAATCTTACTTTGTACGCATGTATTAGATACAGCTGAAAGAATTTGTGAGAGATTTTTACTCATTTCACAAGGTACATTAGTCGCAGATGGACATTTAGAATCTATTCAAAAGTTAGCTGAAATGCCAGGTAGTTCATTGTTAGACTGTTTTGATGTAATCGTTAGGCGTGAACAGCATGATTAAACAACAATTTTATAAAAGATTGCGCCATGAAATGGGGCGTAAATGGAAGTCCATACGTTCTATAACTGATTGGACAGTTGCATTATATATTATTATTCCAGCACTTATATTTATAGGAATTTATTATCGTTCACTATGGATAGAAGAATTATCGATGGGGGAGACCGTTTATTTCGGATTAGGTCTACTTGTATTTTATGTGATTACATATTCAAGAGGAGTTCGCTCATTTTTTGAACAAGCGGATAGTTTGTTTTTAATTTCATACCCCGCTCATATGCAAAAGTTAATGCAGTACGGTATGACATATACGTTTATTCGAATAGCGATTACGAATGTAGTGGTAGTAGTTGCTATGTTACCAGTGTTGATGAAAAGTATCGGAGTGACGAAGATACAAGTCGTATTATTTTGGTTATTCTTTACAGTATTTCGATTTATGTTGTCGTTATTAACGAGATTTATTCATGTACGAGTGGGGAAACGATGGCTACTCTGGATTATAAAAAATGTAATATCTTCTATAAGTCTATCCTTTTTTGGATTGAGTCTGTTTCTTATTTATAAAAATCCATTTTATGCTATACCAAGTATCGGTCTAGCAGTTTTTCTAATTATCGTATTGATAAAAGAAAAACGAAATTATAAAAATTGCTTTTTTAAAGAAATTGAGAAAGAGAAAGAAGAGAGTATGCGTTGGACGAGTGGGATTATGCAAGTTGGTGGTCATACAGCTAAACCGAGTAGTTCAAATAAAAAACCGTGGATGTTTCCGCGTTCTAAAAAGTTATTAGGGAAGAAAAAAGATTCTCGTATTGTTGAATCCTTTTTAAAAGAATTTTTCCGTACAAGTAGTGCACGAATATTTTATATTCAAATTGTTTGTATAAGTACTGTTAGTATTATCATGAGTCCGAGGTGGATTGCAGCTATTATTCTTGCATTTGCTTTAGTTGGAATTTCTCGTTATGCGCGCGATTATTGGAATGAATTTACGAAAAAAATGTTTCTTCATTTATATTGTGATGAAGGAAAATTACTATTGTTAAGATGGAAGGCAGATCGCTATTTATTACTTCCAGTACTACTTTTGTATGGAATAGTGATCCTTTCTCATTTTTATTTATTACCAGCTGTAATTGCCGGGGTTATTTTTATAGTATGGATTGGTTGGATTGTATTTTTACCGTAAAAAAAGAGCCTAAAAACGGCTCTTTTTTTAATCTGTTACACATTGATAAAGAAAATATACTAAAACGAGTATGCTTGCGGCGGAATACATGACATCTAAAGTCATCTGATTGCCTCCTCATTGTTGTTGTATTTATATTGTATGAAATCTTACAATTTCATATTCAAGTGAAAAATATGTGAACGTTAACAAAATTGTAAAGTGCAAAAATTACAATCATTTTGTATAATAGAAGGAACAACCGTTATATAAAACATAATGAGTGAAAGGGGAGGGAACATACATGCCAAATTGGTTTAGAAAAACCTTAGTCGCATTAATTACCGTATTTACATTTGGTCTAGTGACGCCTCCTTCCATATTACTTGATAATGCCAAAGCTGCGGACAAGCCTACGAGCACAGCTGGGCAACAAAATTTGGAGAGTACGTCCTATACATATGAAGAAACGAATGATAGGTTAACCACAGATACTTTTATTACGTATGCAATGCAAGAAGCAGAGAAGCAGTCGATGCAAAAGTTTGGCACTAAAATTGGTCCAGTAATTGAAGATGAGTTTAAAGATGTAATATTACCGAAAATTGAAGAGGCAATTGCTGAGCTTGCAAGTGATGTACCAGAAGAGTTATTACAATCATTAGCGATTTCTCAAAGGCCAGCTGGCGGAAATAATGAAAAGATTTTTCATGTGTATGACACGAAATCAGGAGATGACTTATTACGATTTCATGTAAGAAGGGATCATCCACCGCAAGATGGTTATTATTTTAATTTCCACTATCACCGTTTTGATGATGGGTACTCTGGACACCATGAGTTAGGAAATATTTATTGGAATACGAATGTACCACCAAAATGGCTTTCTTAAAAAGAACAAGAGAAAAATCTTGTTCTTTTTTATTTTTGTAGAAGGGTAAGACAACTATGTTGTTGAATAAGATAGGTTTAGAAAAAAGAAGCAAAGGGAGTATGGGAATGCAAAAGTATATTGTTTTTGACTTTGATGGCACATTAGTAGATTCACAAAATATATTTGTACCAATTTATAATCAGCTTGCTGAAAAGCACGGATATAAAATGGTAAGGGAAGAAGAAATTGAGTATTTACGTAAATTAACGATGACAGAGAGATGTAAACAACTCGATGTACCATTGTATAAACTACCGATATTAGCATTAGAGTTTTATAAATTGTATCAACCTGCTATAAAAGATCTTATTTTGTTCCATGGGATGAAGGATGTATTAGATGAACTACATAAAAAAGGATACGGAATTGCAGTCATATCATCGAATTCAGAAGAGCATATTCGGGCATTTTTACACAATAATGATATAGAAAATATTCAAGAAGTGTATTGTTCAAAAAATTTGTTCGGTAAAGATAAAATGATAAAAAGGTTTTTAAAATCCAAAAAGATAACAGAGAAAGATATGTTATACGTTGGTGACGAACAGAGAGATGTAGCAGCATGTAAAAAGGCCGGGGTGAACGTAATTTGGGTATCTTGGGGGTATGATGTTATTGAAACAGTGAAAAAAGATGCACCAGATTATATGGTCAATACACCGATGGAAATTGTGCAAGTAGTACAAGGGGCGTATTCTTAATAGGAATATACTTCGAGCAGGTATTCATCATATTGAATTTGGGGTAGCAAATTAGAGGAGACCATTTCTTTTTATGATATGTTATTTCCCATAATTGGATGAAGAAAGGTAAATGTAGTATCATATAGTACGGGAGAAAGTGAAATATATTTTAAGGAAGTAGTCGAAGAAATTGTAAGGACGTTATGGCCTAGATAACAAGCTATTCATAGAGAAGTAGCGAATAGACCAAATGTAGAAATGTAAGGGGAATAAAAATGAAAACTATTACAGCATGGCAAAACAATATACAAATAGTAAAAGATGCAGTTAATATTGAAGAAATTTCTAAAGGTTTCTCTCCTGATAAGAAATATATAGTTACGACAATTGATAATGAAAAATATTTGTTACGGATTGGCGATATACAAGAGTATGAAAGAAGGAAAATAGAATTTCAAATTTTAAATGAAATGGTAAAACGTAACGTACAGGCACAAAGGCCGATTGAAATAGGTACATTGGAAGAAGAAGGTGTATATAGTATTTTCTCATATATAGAAGGGGAAGATGCGAAGAAGCTATTGCCTATGTATTCACCAAAAGAACAATATGAGATTGGTATAAAGGCAGGAAAAGATTTAGCAAAAATGCATACATATGAAGCTCCTAAGGATATTCTTCCATGGTATGAAAGAGCAATGAAAAAACACCAAAAATATGTAGAGGCATATAAAACATGTGGAATAAAAATAAAAAATGATGATAAAATCATAAAGTTTATAGATGAAAATGAAAAATATTTAAAGAACCGCCCAAATCGATTTCAACACGATGATTTTCATTTAGAAAATATAATTGTGAGAGATGGGAAATATGTAGGTGTTGTTGATTTTAATGGCTATGACTGGGGCGACCCACTTCATGATTTCGTAAAGATTGCACTATTTGCAAGAGATATTAGTATTCCTTATTCAATCGGACAAATAGAAGGCTACTTTAATGGGAAAATACCAGAGGAGTTCTGGAATTTATATGCGGTATATGTTGGCATGACGGTTTTCTCATCAGTTGTCTGGTCATTACGAGCAGCACCACATATGTTAGATGATACGTTAGAACGCCTTACTATCGTTTTAGAGGATCATAAAAACTTTGAGTTATTAAAGCCAATTTGGTTTCAACCAGAAAAGATTGATATGAAATAGAAAAGGTAGGTGTGATTCACATCTACCTTTATTTTTTACCATTCTTCGTTTTGAAGCAGTTGTAATGCTAACTTTAAATCTACATCTTCTTGTATATGTTCCGGGGGCCACGGGATATGTATATGTGGTTGTATACCAATTCCAGACATTCCTTCGCCTTTATCTATAAAGAGAAACTTGACGTTTCCATTATAATAAAAAAGGGGGTGGGTTATTGAAAGACAGGCAAGGTAAATATGAAGAAATAAAATTACGTGATAGAATTCCAGGAATGGTTGAATATATAGAGGACACAATGTTACCTACTGATTTTCACTATTATATTCCTCCTCACTGGCATAGAAGTATTGAAATTAGCTTAGTAGTAAATGGAGAAGTGTTTTTGTATGTGAATGGGCAAAAAAAGAAAGTATCTGCTGGCGAATTTATTTTTGTAAATAGTGGAGATGTTCATGAATTTGAAAAAGTAGAGAATACAAGTTGTGCAGTAATGATGTTAATTATTTCGTATGAATTTCTTAAAGAGGTAAATGAAGATTTTGATAAATATAGATTCAATATAGTGGAATCCACCGTTCAGAAAACGAATCTTAGGCAAATATTTTATGAATTAAAAGAGTTAGTCATACATTCGGATGAATTAAGTTACATAAAAATTAATAGTTTAATTTATGAAATTGTTTATATTTTATTGCGGTATTGCAAAGTTGGAGAGAATATAGATAATAATTTCCAATTTGGAAATAGACAGAAGGAAATGATTACGTATATTTACAAACATTATAATGAAGAGTTGAAACTGAAAGATGTGGCTAAAGATTTTTTTGTAAGTGAAGAACATTTTTCACGCATGTTCAAAAAATCGTTTGGATCAAATTTCACCACTTTTTTAACGAGGTATAGGCTTTATAAGGCTTATGAAGATATTATTAGAAGTACAAGTTCTGTACAAGATATAGCAGTAAAACACGGATTTCCAAATATAAAATCGTTTATTTCACAGTTTAAAGATAAATATGGATATACACCATTACAGTATAGGAAGAAATTCATATCAAAAAATGACAATAATTTAATCAAATATGAACAACAATAAAAAAACGTTCTATGTTACATTTTGTACATGGAACGTTTTTAATTTAATAATAACAGATGAAGTAAGTTTTAAAGGGGATTTATATAATCCTTAAAAATGAAAACGCTTAAAATAAGAGAGGATGAATACTGGATGACTAGAAAGTATGACTTAACCCTTTTAGAAAAAATACAAGAAAAACAAGAAAAGATTAACTTACAGGGAGCAAAAATAATAGTAAAAAACATACCAGATTGTGATGAAAAAGGTGCTATGGATCCACGTCTTTATAAAGATATGAAGGTTCAAATGAATGTAATGAGATTTATGCCTAAAAATATGATGAAAATGGATGCTTCTGAAAAATCAGTAAAGAATATGCGGAAACAATTTAATGCGATTAAAAGTGTTCCCATTGTCACTCAAGATATTAATATTATGCATCAAACTGTGAAAGCTGAAGATGGATTTGATATTCCGATAAGAATTTATAATAGTAGTTCAAAACGAGAGAATGCACCAATTCTATACTTTATTCATGGTGGCGGATTTATGGCAGGATCACCAGATGTGGTTGAAGAGCTTGTGAAATTGATAGTTGAGAAAACAGATATACTAGCCGTTTCTGTTGATTATCGATTAGCTCCGGAAAATCCTTTTCCAACTGGGCATACAGACTGTTATACCACTTTAAAGTGGATTTATGAGAATGCTGACATATTGGGCGGCGATAAGAATAATATCTTTGTTGCGGGTGATAGTGCTGGAGGTAACTTAACACAATATTGTACGACTAAAGATAGGGAAGAGGGTAGAAATCTTGTTAAAGGACAGCTACTTCTATATCCAACACTTAATATGTGTGACTTTGAAGATGAATTTTATTCTTGGAGTATAGATAAATATGAAATTGCTCCAAAGTATAAAAAAGGATTAGAAAAAATGCTTAAAATTATGCATTCAATGGTTGGAGGTATGTCAGAAGTACTTGGCACGAAAGAAATTAATTCTAAGTATTTAAGCCCATATGTTGATGTATCACCAAATTATCCAAGTACATTTATTACAGTAGGAGAGCATGATTTCCTAATGATAGAATGTTTAGCTTATGCAGCTAAATTAACTAACAGGGGGGTTGATACTGAAACAGTCCTTTATCGAGGTTTGGGACATGCTTATGGAGATAACGTAGGTGTTTATCCACAAAGTGAAGATTTAGCAATTGAAATGGGGAATTTTATATTAAAGCATAGTGGAAAATAGAGGGAAATGAAAGCTTCCCTCTATTAAATTAACTATTTAATTTTAGTGAATGTAAGAGGTTGAGTACTTAGCATTGCAGGTACATGCAATTGAAGAGATGGGAATTCGCCACTCACATTCATTTCATATGCAAATAATAGATTCATTTTTGTTTGGAACAAGTCAATTGTTGCGGAGAATACATCGTAATGATGATGCCCTACTTGAATATCCATCTCCATAAATTGTACATATAACGAATCATCTCGTTTGTTTACTTGTAATGACCCGTAAGCAGGATGTTCAAACGTACCAGTGTAGTCCTCTAACTTGTGAGAAGGTGTAGTCCCTTTCATTTGTTCAGGGATGGATTCGGTTGCTTCTTTCATCATTTCCTTCATTTTTTCACTATCTTCTACAGCACGTTTATGCCAGTCGATGGACTCTAATCCGAGTAGCTCGTCGTAAATTTGGTTTGCTAGATAAATAGGAAGTAATGTACCTCCAGCATTCGTTAATATAACAAGACCTGCATTTTCATTTGGCATAAATGAAACAAACGCTGAAAATCCATCGATATTACCGCCATGATGAATCATTTTATAACCACGATAAGCGCTAATAAACCAACCAAGCCCATAACTATTTAATGGAGATTCAGGAAGTGATAAAGCTGGTTGATCTGGAATTGAGTTATGTGGTGTAAACAATTGTTGTAATAATTCAGAGGAGATTAGTTCATGATCTCCAAATTTCCCTTTGTTTAAGTGAAGAAGTACCCAATTTGCCATATCTTCAATTGTAGAATTAATACATCCAGCAGCGCCAACTGTATCAATATTACGGAATGGAACTTCTTTTATTTCACCCTCATTTTCAACGTAAGGTAAAGCGTAATTATCTGTATTTTGTGAGTCTGTAACAGAGAAGTTTGTTTGATCCATATTTAAAGGCTCTAAAATATGTTCTGTAACATATTGTTCCCATGTTTGATTCGTAATGTTTTCTACAATATAACTAATTGTCGCATACATTAAGTTGTTATAAAGAAATGCTGTACGGAACGGAGCATCAAGTGATAAATGTTTTATTTTTTCTACTATATCTTTTCGAGTTAAAGAAGAGCTGTACCAAAGAGCATCATGACGACTTACTCCAGTGCGATGAGAAGCTAAGTCTCGTCCTGTAATTTGTGAGCTAGCAAGTAGTTCTGATAAAGAGAAGTTAGGTATATAAGTCTGGACAGGAGTATCCCAATTAAACTTTGTTTGCTGAGCTAATAAACTTAATGAAAGTGTGCCAAAAGCTTTTGTTGAGGAACCAATTGCGAACCGAGTACTCGGTGTAACAGCCTCTTTTGTCTCTATATTACGATAGCCGAAACCTTCTGAAATAATAACTTCACCGTCTTTTATAACAGCTACAGCACAACCAGGAACATGTAAATCCTTCATCATTTTTTCAACCGTTGTTTGTAAAGAAGTCATAACAGGAGTTTCAATTTTAGACATACTTCTAACCTCCAAATATAAATTTTGTTCTACCGCACTATACTTTCGGTAATAGAAAATAAAAACCTTTATAAATGTGGAAAGTTAATAATTTTGTAAGAATGAATGAAATTATTATTTATTTAGAATTTTATTTTTATTATAATTAATTTAAATTAAGATTTAGAAAAGATGGTGAAGAAGTGTGCTAACAATAAAGAGGGTGCTGTGCGATAATAAAAAAAATCCGATAGGTTTAGATTCAAAAGTTGTGAAAATGAGTTGGCAGCTGGAATCGAGTAACCGAAATGTAAAACAACTTGCTTATCAATTGCAAGTTGCGAAGGATAGAGATTTTGAGATTATTATGTTTGATTCGCAAAAAGTAGAAACAGATCAAAGTTTACATATACCAATCAATTCATTTTCATACAGAGCAGAGAAGCGTTATTATTACCGGGTAAAGGTATGGGATAATTACGGAGAAGAATCATCTTGGTCTAAAGTAGCATTTTGGGAGACTGGGTTACAAGAGCAAGATAGCTGGAAGGGAAACTGGATTGCTGCGAAAAAAGAGCGAACGCAGATTATGTCTTTTAATAAAAATATTTCTATTAAAAAAGTAGTTAAAACAGCACGTTTATATATCACAAGTTTAGGGTTATATGAGTCTTCTATAAATGGCGAGCGTATTGGAGATTGTTATTTTACTCCTGGTTGGACAAGTTATGATAAGAGAGTATTGTATCAAACGTATGATATAACACATTTATTAAAGATTGGGCAAAATGATATTTCTGTACTGGTAGGTAATGGCTGGTATAAAGGGCCGATTACCGTACATCATGTACGTAATTATTATGGGAGAAGACGAGCAATAATTGCTCAATTACATATAACGTATGTAGATGGAACGAAAGAAAAAATTGTAACGGATGAAACATGGAAGGTAACTTCAAGCCCAATTTTGTACTCAGAAATTTATGAAGGTGAAGTATACGATGCTAGGCTAGAAGAAAGTGGGCAAGAGCTAGAAGATGTTGAAGTACTTGAGCATTCTAAACAAATAATTGTTGCGCAGGAAAATAAATCAATTCGTAAAATGAAAATTATAAAACCGATTTCTATTTCAAAACTACCGAATCACGAATGGCTCATTGATATGGGGCGAAATATGGTAGGTTGGGTTCGATTTACAGTCCGTCATGTTTATATTGGCCAAAAGATAGAATTGCATCATGCTGAAATATTGAATAAAGATGGTAATTTTTACGCTGGAAATCTCCGAAAGGCAAAACAAAAAATAGTGTATATAGCAAAAGGAGAGCAAGAGGAAACGTTTGAGCCTCATTTTACATATCAAGGCTTTAGATATGTGAAAATAATTGGATTAACTCAGCCGCCTCAAATAGCAGATTTTGAAGGAATTGTATTACATACAGATATGGAAAAAGCGACTGAATTTGAAACGTCAAATCCATTAATCAATCAACTTCATCATAATGTGGAATGGTCTCAAAGAGGGAATTTTTTTGATGTGCCAACAGATTGCCCTCAGCGAGATGATCGACTTGGATGGACAGGAGATGCACAAATGTTCATTGGGACAGCTACGCAAATTATGAATGTACAATTGTTCTTTAAAAAGTGGCTCCAAGATTTATCATTAGATCAAAATGTTAATGGAGCTGTGCCTTTAGTTATTCCAGATGCTTTTGGGAAAAGAGAGGATTTTGATTTAGATACTTCTGGTGGTTGGGGCGATGCAGCAATTATTTGTCCGTGGGTTCATTATTTGCATTACGGAGATGTATCAATTTTAAAAGAACAATACGACAGTATGAAGAGGTATATAGATTACATACGTTCACAAGGTAAGAACGAGTATTTATGGGATACAGGCTATCATTTAGGGGATTGGCTTGCATTAGATACGAAACCCCATGTATATGAAGGCGGAACAGACAAGTATTTTATTGCGACGGCTTTTTATGCATATTCAACAGCGCTTGTACAAAAAATTGCTGAGATTTTAGGTGAAAAAACAGATGCTACGTTTTATAAAGAATTACATGCAAATATTGTTCAAGCGTTTCAAAATGAATTCGTTACACCAAATGGTAGGTTAATTTCGAATACCCAAACAGCCCACATATTAGTACTTCTTTTTGAACTAGTGAAAGATGATGTGAAGGAGAAAGTATTTAATCGGTTAATTGAGCTTTTAAAAGAAAGTAAAAATCATTTAACAACTGGTTTTATAGGAACACCTTATTTAAATTTAATATTAAGCAAGTTTAACCGTCATGACCTTGCTTGTAAGCTTCTATTTCATGAAGATTATCCCTCATGGTTATACCAAGTGAAAAAAGGTGCCACAACGATTTGGGAACATTGGGATGGCGTGAAAGAGGTTGGAACACTTTGGAATGATAGTATGAATTCTTATAATCATTACGCATATGGCTCTATCGTTGAATGGATATACCGATATATTGTTGGATTAGAAGTGGATGAAACAAAACCTGCATATAAACATTTTTATATACAACCACATTTTGATTCGAATATAGAATGGGTGAAAGTGAAACGTGAAACAGCTTACGGGGAAATTAAAATTGAGTGGCGTGTAGAAAATGAACAAGTCTTTTTACAGATTTCGGTACCAGCTAATACAAGCGCTACATTACAGATAGACGAAACGAATTGGAAATCGGAACATAACATTGAAAGGGATTTAGGATCAGGGGATTATACATTTACATTTTGTAAAAATATATTACAGTAGAATTCTGTTTATATAGAAATATTTTTTATTGATTTGGATTATTAAATTCGATGTTTTTCATGTTATGATAAATTTCATATACGATTGAAAGAAGGTTTTTCTACATATGAAACATGCTGAATATGAATACTTAAATTTATGCCGCCATGTAATGGAGCATGGTACGAAGAAAGAAGATCGTACAGGGACAGGCACTGTATCTGTATTTGGATATCAAATGCGTTTTGATCTAAGTAAAGGTTTTCCTTTATTAACGACAAAGAGAGTACCGTTTCGCCTTGTAGCAAGTGAACTGCTTTGGTTTATGAAAGGTGACACAAATATTCGCTATTTATTGCAGCATAATAATAATATTTGGAATGAATGGGCATTTAAGAGCTGGGTAGAAAGTGACGAATATACTGGTCCTGATATGACTGATTTCGGTCTTCGCTCACAACAAGATGAGGAATTTAAAGTGCAATACGATGAGCAAATGGAATTGTTTAAAAAGAACGTTTTAGAAGATGATGATTTCTCAAATAAATATGGTTATTTAGGAGACGTATACGGAAAGCAGTGGCGCGCCTGGAAAACAACAGCTGGTGAGACGCTTGATCAATTAAAAGATGTAATTGAAATGATCAAAAAAACACCGGACTCACGTCGTCTCATTGTTTCTGCTTGGAATCCTGAAGATGTACCAAGTATGGCATTACCTCCTTGTCACACGCTATTCCAATTTTATGTAGCGGATGGCAAACTTTCTTGTCAGCTATATCAAAGAAGTGGAGATATATTCCTTGGAATTCCATTTAACATTGCAAGCTACTCGCTACTAACACATTTAATTGCACATGAATGCGGACTTGAAGTAGGAGAATTTGTTCATACAATTGGAGATGCTCACATTTATACGAATCATTTTGAGCAAGTAGAAAAGCAATTGGCACGTGAACCACGTCCATTCCCGAAACTTACATTAAATCCAGATGTGAAATCTGTGTTTGATTTTGAAATGGAAGACTTAACGATTGAAGGATATGATCCACACCCAGCAATTAAAGCACCGGTTGCAGTATAATTGTAGAGGAGATGAAAAGATGATTGTTTCATTTATGGTCGCAATGGACGAGAATAGAGTAATTGGTAAAGATAATAATTTACCTTGGCGATTACCAAGTGAATTACAGTATGTAAAGAAAACAACGATGGGTCATTCACTTATTATGGGCCGAAAGAACTACGAAGCGATTGGTAGACCACTGCCTGGCAGACGTAATATTATTGTAACTCGTAATGAAGGGTATCATGTTGAAGGCTGTGAAGTAGCACATTCTGTTGAAGAAGTGTTTGAATTATGCAAAAATGAAGAGGAGATTTTTATTTTTGGCGGAGCGCAAATTTATGATCTCTTTTTACCTTACGTAGACAAATTATATATAACAAAAATCCACTATGCATTTGAAGGGGATACATTCTTCCCAGAAATGGATATGACAAATTGGAAAGAGATTTTTGTAGAAAAAGGTTTAACAGATGAAAAAAATCCGTATACGTACTATTACCATGTATATGAGAAGCAGCAATAATAATAAAGATTGATGTGAACATTCGCATCAATCTTTTTATTTATATCCATCAATATTGGTTTATAGATGAGATTCGATAGTGCTATAATGAATGGTAGCATGTAAAAATGCTAATATTTTCTAAAGTATTTGTATAGAAAGAGGAGGAGAATCAATTGAGAAAGATATGGGGGATTCTTTTTCTTTGCTTAACATTCATGTTAGTTGGATGTGGTAAAGAAGAAAAACCACAACAAGCATTTGATACATATGCAAAAGCATGGAATAAACAAAAATTTGCAGAAATGTATGACCAATTATCAGAAAAGGCAAAAAAAGATATTTCAAAGAAAGAATTCACTGAGAAATATGAAAAAATTTATTCTGGCATTGAAGTGAAAGATTTAAAAGTAGAAACAGGGGAAGTAAAAGAAGATAAAAAAGATGAAGGTCCTGTTCCTTTTAAAGTAAGTATGGATACAGTAGGTGGAAAAATCACTTTTGGTCATGAAGCAAAAATGGTGAAAGAAAAAGATGGAGATAAAGAATCTTGGAAAGTAGATTGGACTCCTGATTTTATATTCCCAGGTATGACGAAAGATAGTAAAGTGCGTATGCAAACGACACAACCGAAGCGCGGAGAAATATATGACCGTAATGGTAAATATCTTGCAGTAAATGGTAAAGCTTCTGAAATCGGATTGATTCCTGAACAGTTAGGTGATGCAGCTCCGCAAACGAAAGAAACGGTAGCAAAGTTGCTAAATATGTCTGTCGAAGAAATTGATCAAAAACTAGCAGCGAAATGGGTAAAACCAAATTACCTTGTACCAATGGGAATATTGCCTGAAGGAGCAACCCAAAATACGTACATAGATTTACCTGGTGTTGCAACAAAGCCAGTAAATGTTCGCTCATATCCATTAGGAGAAGAAGCAGCACATCTTACTGGCTATATTGGAAAAGTGAATGCTGAAGATTTAAAAACGCTACAAAAGAAAGGCTATCAAGCAGATGATCCAGTAGGTAAAGCTGGTTTAGAGCAAGTACTGGAAGAAAAGTTACGCGGTAAAAAAGGCGGTCGTGTCTTCATAGAAGATGCACAAGGAAAAGAAATTAAAAATTTAGCAAAAACAGATGCTGTTGATGGAGAAAATGTAACTTTAACGATTGACAGTGCAGTTCAAAGCGAAATTTACAATGAAATGAAAAATGAAGTAGGATCAAGTGCAGCCATTAATCCAAAGACTGGAGAAACACTTGCACTTGTGAGCACACCAGCTTATAACCCAAATACCCTTACAAGAGGGGCGTCAAAAGCGCAACGTGATGCGGTAAATAATGATCCGAAAAAACCGATGACGAATCGATTTACACAATTATCAGTTCCAGGATCTGTATTTAAGCCGATTACAGCTGCAATCGGTCTTGAAACGAAAACAATTGATCCAAAAGAAGAGTTGAAAATTGAAGGATTAAAATGGACAAAAGATTCTTCTTGGGGTAATTATTATGTAACACGTGTAAAAGATGCAAATCCGATTGATTTTGATAAAGCGATGAAATACTCGGATAATATTTATTTCGCACAAGAAGCTTTGAAAATCGGAAAAGATAAATTTATGAGTGAAGCGAAAAAATTCGGATTCGATGAGAAACTCCCAATTGAATATGGATTCCCAGCTTCTAAAATTGCAAATGATGGTATTAAAAACGATATTCAAATGGCAGACACAGGTTATGGACAAGGGCAAGTGTTAATGACGCCACTCCATCTAGCATTAACGTACGCACCAATTGTTAATGATGGAAACATACCTTCTCCATATATTATTAAAACAGATAAGCAACCAAAAGTTTGGAAAGAGAATGTCATTTCAAAAGGAAACCAGGATATTTTAAAAACTGCTATGACGAAAGTAATTAATGATCCAGATGGTACTGGGAAAATTGCTAAAATTGATGGTAAGACGCTTGCTGGAAAAACAGGCACAGCGGAATTAAAAGTATCAAAAGAGGCCGAAGGAAAAGAGCTAGGCTGGTTCGCTGCATTTGATTTAAATTCACCAGATATGGTCATTACAATGATGATTGAAGATGTAAAAGGTAGAGGCGGAAGTAACATTCCAGCTGAAAAAGTGAAAAATGTTTTTCAAAAATAATATGTAATAAAAGGCTATCTCTATCATTTGTAGAGGTAGCCTTTTTGTATGGGGAAATCATGATATCTGTATACCGAATTTTACAGAAACAAAATAAATCATTAACTTACGAAAAAAAAGTAGCTATTTTTTATTGACATATCATATAACTTTTTGTATTATACTTACATAAGGTAAGTTATTTACTTTCGAATTATAAATCTCAAATTAAAGATAAAATGTTTAAAAGGGAGAGAATACAATGACAAAAGTACTATTTATTACAGCAAATCCAAATTCAGCAGAAGGTTCTTATGGAATGGCAGTAGGGGAAGCTTTTATCGAAGCTTATAAAAACGAACATCCACAAGACGAAGTTGTAACAGTTGATCTATTCAACACTACAGTACCGGCAATCGATGCAGATGTATTCGCTGCTTGGGGTAAATTTGCAGCAGGTGAAGGCTTTGAAACTTTAACTGAAGTTCAACAACAAAAAGTTGCAGCAATGAACACAAACTTAGAAACATTTATGCATGCGGATCGTTATGTATTCGTAACTCCAATGTGGAACTTTAGCTATCCACCAGTAGTAAAAGCATACTTAGATAACGTAGCAATTGCAGGTAAAACATTCAAGTATACTGAAAATGGTCCAGTTGGCTTATTAGAAGGCAAAAAAGCACTTCACATTCAAGCAACAGGTGGCGTTTATTCTGAAGGAGCATACGCATCTGTAGACTTCGGTCGCAATCACTTAAAAACAGTATTAGGATTCGTTGGTGTAAATGATACTGAATATATTGCAGTTGAAGGTATGAATGCAAACCCTGAAAAAGCACAAGAAATTAAAGAAGCAGCAATTGCTAATGCTCGTGAATTAGCAAAACGTTTCTAATATAGAATGTTTAAAAATGTCCAAACACCTGTTGTTTGGACATTTTTTCTTCTTTTTCCTTCGTTTGTCTAGTATAATGAAGGTCGGAATGATAATAGGTGGGGGTTCTGTATGATTCAAACGTTTTTTAAAATCTTTTATTTAATTTTAATCGTAATTGCGATTACACCGAGGATGTGGCGTCTGAAAAGACAAGTAAATACGATGTCGCCACAAGAAAAAGATAATGTTGTGTACAAAACGACAAATTGGTTTGGTAAGAAAATGGTACGTGTAGCTGGATCTACAGTTGAAGTAAAGGGACTTGAAAATGTTCCAAAAGATAAGCCGGTACTAGTTGTAAGTAATCATCAAAGTAATATGGATATTCCTGTATTATTAGGTTACTTAAATAAACCAATTGGATTCGTTTCAAAAGCAGAGATTAAGAAGTTCCCAGTTGTACCAACTTGGATGGAACTTATGAATTGTGTATTTATGAATCGTAATGATCGTCGTCAATCTCTTCAAGCGATTAAAGATGGAATTGAACTATTAAAGAATGGACATTCGATCGTAATCTTCCCAGAAGGAACGAGAAGTAAGGGTGGCGAAATTGGAGAGTTTAAGGCTGGGAGTTTTCACCTTGCAGTAAAATCTGGTGTAGCAATCTTACCTGTAACATTAGATGGGACATATAAAATGTTTGAAGCGAATGGAAATCGTATGAAACGAGCTCATGCAACAGTAACAATTTCTAAGCCGATTACACCTGAAGAGTATGCGAATATGGATATTAAAGAGTTAACGAAGCATACACAGGATGTTATTGCATCACAATTACATAATCAATAAAAAAGGTTTCAGCTTATATAAGCTGAAACCTTTTTTTATGCTGTAGGTAAAACATAAAAGAGTACGCAGAAGAACATCATCGCACTACCACCTAAAACGAAAAGATGCCAGATGGCATGATTGAAAGGTAACTTTTCCCAAAGGAAGAATATAGCCCCTACAGAATATAAAATACCGCCCGCTAAAAGTAGTGAAAAACCATGTCCAGTTAGATTTTCATACAGTGGTTTAATTGCAACGATTATGAGCCACCCCATGATGATATAACATAATGTTGATGCTTTAATAAAGCGGCGTACAAAGAAAATTTTAAAGACGATACCTCCGATTGCTAGTGTCCATATTATAGCGAGTAACGTCCAGCCTAATGGTCCACGAAGCGTAATCAGTAAAAAAGGAGTATATGTGCCAGCAATTAATAAATAAATGGCTGAGTGATCTAGTATAGTAAATAATTTTTCTACTTTTGGATGGTGGATGCTATGTAACAATGTCGAAAACAAATACAGTAAGAACATACTTACACCATAAACCGTAAATGCAACTACAGCAGATGCAGTACCATGCTTAGAGGCATGTATAATCAATATGATTAAGGCAGGGATGCTTAAAATGGCACCGATACCATGTGTAATTGCATTTGCAATTTCTTCTTTAACAAATTGTGTCATTCGTGTCATTTTTTCAGTCATAATGCAAATCCTTTCTACTATCATAAAATAATATGTCGTTTCCCTTACCATATCATACACAAGAGCAATAGAAAATGAAATTTGTATAATTGATTATATTTTTGAATTTTTTTGACAAAAGGCAATGGTTTTGTTGACGTTTTCAAACTTTTTTGACAAAATAAAATTATGCAATAGTAGGACAAGGAATCTACTAATAAAGGGGATGGAGAAATGTTTTCAAATATTGGCTTTCCAGGATTAATTTTAATTTTAGTAGCTGTACTCATTTTATTTGGGCCGAAAAAATTGCCGGAAATCGGAAAGGCTTTAGGGGAAACGTTAAAAGAATTTAAAAAATCAACGAAAGAATTGACTGATGATGCATTTCAAGAGAAGGAAAAGAAAGAAAAAATGTAATGAATTTTCCTTGTAATGGATAAATAAAGTGTGGTGAACGAGATGGAAGATCGGGAAATGAGTGTAGTAGAACATATAGTTGAGCTTCGCAAACGAGTAATATATACAGTGCTATCCTTTGTGCTATTTTTAATTGTTGGATTTACTTTTACGAAGGATATTTATTTTTGGCTTGTAAAAGATTTACCAATGAAATTAACTGTTCTCGGTCCAAGTGATGTATTGTGGATTTTTTTCTCGATTGCTACAGTATTTGCTATCGTTTGTACAATTCCTTTTGCTGCTATACAAATTTGGTTATTTGTAAAACCGGGTTTACATCCAAATGAACAAAAAATGACAGTAATGTATATACCGGTATTGTCTATATTATTTATTGCAGGTTTATGCTTTGGATATTTCATTGTAATGCCATTTTTATTTCATTTTCTAACTACGATAGGTAATGAAATGTTTAATACGATGTTTACGACAGAAAAGTATTTTCATTTTGTTCTTAATTTAACAGTTCCATTTGCTGTGATTTTTGAATTGCCTGTAGTTGTCATGTTTTTAACGAGTATTGGACTATTGACGGCGGAATTTTTAATAAAAATAAGAAGGTATGCTTACGTAGCATTGATTATCATTGCATCGTGTATATCACCGCCAGATTTTTTATCTCATAGTTTAGTTGCGGTACCACTTATTTGTATTTATGAAATTAGTATCGCTTTATCAAAGATTGTTAGTAAGAGAAAAAAGAAAAGAGAAGAAGACATACAGTCGAAAAGTGCCTCGTTATAAAGGCACTTTTTTTATTTAGTTGTTATACTATAGCTATAAACGTATACAATATATAGAAGAAAAAAATTATAGAATCTCCAAAATTTAGACAAACTTTGCGCTTTTATATGTTTATACTGAATGTATTAAGCAATTTACGGATAACGAGTCCTCGTCTTATCGGCTATGTAGGATGGGGGATGGATTAGGTGGAGATGAATAGGGTATAAATCTTCTAACCATAAGAACTATAGGGATTGTCCAAGGATACTTTTGTATTCATAGGAGTCTCCACTTTAAACAAAGTGTTACAGCGTAAAGTAGAGGAAGTTCAAAAATCCAATGAAAAAGAGGATTGATATTGTGATTACGAAAAGTTTTTATTTCACTCATTCAACAGGGGATTGTATTAAAATATTCGAGATCCCTGTCCTACAGGCGCAGCATCCATTATCGTTTCTAATTCAGTCTCGTCTTCAATTGTTTATTGCAAAAATTCAAAAACAAAAACACCCAAGATTTTCGTATTCTTTCCGTGAATATTTACAAAATTGTTTGAAGTGGAATGATTATTTAAGTGTATATAAAACAAATACTCTCGAAAAAAATGCATGATATAGAGTGTGGACAGGGTTTGCAGCTCTGTCTTTTTCATTTTAGATATAAAAATATAATTAATTTGATTAAATTTCGTTCCAAATTGTTGAAAGCAATGGGAATACTAGTATAATAACAAGGAGAGCGTATTGGAAAGGGAAGAATATAATATGCAAAAAATTAAAATTGTAACAGATTCAACGGCGGATTTATCACAAGAGGTAATTGAGAAGTATGACATTCATGTTCTACCATTATCAATCTCTGTAAATGGACAAACATATTTAGATCGTGTTGATTTACAACCTGATGAATTTATTGAAGAAATGATCAAATCAGAGGAATTACCAAAAACATCACAACCGGCAATGGGTACATTTGTAGAAATGTATGACAAGTTAGGTGAAGATGGAAGTGAAGTGCTTTCTATTCATATGACAAGTGGAATGAGTGGTACTGTGGCAACTGCCAATAGTGCTGCATCAATGACCGATACAAAAGTAACAGTTGTTGATTCTCAATTTATTACACATGCTTTAGCATATCAAGTAATAGAAGCTGCGAAAATGGCAAATGAAGGACACTCGCTGGAAGAAATTGTAAAACGTGTAGATGAAGTGAGAAAGAACACTCGTTTATATGTAGTAGTAGATACATTAGAAAACTTAGTGAAGGGTGGGCGTATCGGTAAAGGAAAAGCGTTTATCGGTTCGCTACTTAATATAAAACCAATTGCTAGCCTCGAAGATGGTGTTTATAACCCTGTAACGAAAGTGCGTAGCCAAGGTCAAATTGTAAAAACGTTAGCTAAGTTATTTGAGGAAGATACAGCTGGAAAAGTTGTAAAAGCTGTTGCAATTCCACATGCGAAAGCAATTCCTTTAGCTGAAAATGTAAAAGCGGCTGTTGAAAAAGTGAGTGGATTTGCTCAATCAGAAATTTTCTTTACAACGCCTATTATTAGTACTCATACAGGTCCGGGAGCAATCGGATTTATGTATTTAGCGGAGTAATAAAAAAGCTACTTGAAATGAATTTTCAAGTAGCTTTTTTATGTGAATAGAAAGTAAGAAATAAGAAGGGCTATACAGGCACTACCGCTAATGATATAGCGAGTCTGCAAATATTCATTCATAGAAAACACCCACTGGTTAAAGTTTCACTTTATGATTTTCTATAGTATATGTTGGATATTGAAAATAAGTAGTTACGTTATACTTGTAATGTTTCAATTTTTTCATTTGTTTGCTTATCATTTGTTACGCTATTATAAGTGAAAGTTTGGCCTAAAAAGAGTACATGTAGTTGTTCCCACGGTAACATACGTAAATTCCAATTATTTCGAAGCCTTGTTACTGCCTCACGAGGTGTTTCATCTGCGAGTGCAAAAGCTCCGTAATGCATTGGTATAAAGTGTGTAGCGTTTAAGTCTAAATAAGCTTGCACAGCCTCCTCAGGTGAAACGTGAGATATTTTCATAAACCATTCTGGTTCATAAGCTCCAATTGGCATAAGAGCAATATCAATTGAAAAGCGTTTACCAATTTCTTTGAAACCTTGGAAATAGCCACTGTCACCACAAAAATAAATGGTTTCTTTCGTTGTTTCATTATTAATAATCCATCCACCCCAGTGAGATGTATTCATATCAAATAAGGATCTTCTCGTCCAGTGCTGGGCAGGGACAAAGTGAAAGGAAACAGCACTAATTGTTGTATTTTCCCACCAATTATACTCTTCTACGTTAGTAAATTTTTTGCGAGTAAATAATTTTTTCAGTCCAATAGGTACTAGGTATAAAACATCATCATTTAGCTGGCGAAGTGTTGAAAAATCTAAATGATCATAATGACCGTGCGAAATGAGGACAATATCAATTTTAGGTAGTTCTTGTATAGAAAGACCAGGTTCCGTAAGTCTAGGAACTAATTTTAATTTTGAAGCCCATACTGGATCTGTTAATATATTTAATCCATTCATTTGGATAAGGAATGTGGAATGACCAATCCAAGTTACAGTCGTCTTTTCAAAGTTGTTTTGTAGGAATTTACTTTGTTTAACAGGTGATTGTTCTACTAAAAAAGAAAAATCCTTTTTATTTTGTTTTCGCTCTTTTCGCCAACGTAGGAAGGAACGAATTGATTTTTTTGTGCTTACATTATCCATATTTTCATAACGTTTTGTCATGAACATCACCTCATTTAAAATCGTTGTAATTGTATTGTACCGAAATGTTGTTAAGGAATACAGTGTATAACATGGATGAATGTTTAAGGTATTGTTAAAAAATAGGGGGATGCATTTACAAAAGTAACAATTAAGTTCGTTTTGCAGCTTCTATTTAGAGAAATAATAGTAAAAAAATAAATTTTGTCTAGTAATTGGCTTGAAATAAAGAAGTAACATACGTAAATTCGTACGATTTCGTGAACAAATGTAGTAAACAATTTTCTCGTAGTGTTAACTTTTGTTATGATAAACATAACCTATTTAAATTTAGGATAGAGAAAAGAGGTTTATAAATGAAGCGTTATCAAAAAGTAATTGGTCTTATGGTTGTATTTTGTCTCTTTGTACTTGCTGGCTGTAGTGGATCAGGTTCAAAGCTTCGTAAACCACTGAACTGGGATTTAGAAACTTTCCAATTTACAAACCAAGATGGAAAGTCATTTGGTACAAAAGATTTAAAAGGAAAAGTTTGGGTTGCTGACTTTATGTTCACAAATTGCCAAACAGTTTGTCCACCAATGACTGCTAATATGGCAAAACTGCAAAAGATGGCAAAAGAAGAGAAATTAGACGTTCAGTTTGTTTCGTTTAGTGTAGATCCAGACCTTGATAAGCCGGAGAATCTAAAGGCTTTCATTCAAAAGTTTACAGAGGATACTAGTAACTGGAACTTATTAACGGGTTATTCGTTAGAAGATATTACAAAGTTTTCAAAAGATAATTTCCAATCACTTGTAGATAAACCTGAGAATGGTCAAGTTATACATGGAACATCATTTTACTTAATTGATCAAAACGGAAAAGTAATGAAAAAGTATAGTGGCATTAGTAATACGCCGTACGAAGACATTATACGTGATATGAAGCGATTAGTGGATTAAAAAGAAGGGTGCAAAGCACCCTTCTTTTTTTACATTAGTCTATGGATAAAATGTCATGCTGTTGTGGGAGCTTTGGTGCTCGAATTTCTAACACGCCGTTTTGATACGAAGCTTTCGCTGCTTTTTTATTAATTGAGTACGGTAATTTAATCAATCTTGATGCTTCTGAAATGGAACGTTCTCGGCGATAATAGTTATGAGATGTTTCTTCTTCGGCCTCTTCAAGTATCTCTTCTTTTACAGAGACTTTTAAGTATTCACTTTGTATTTCAATTTGAATTTGTTCTTTTTGTATACCTGGTAGTTCAGCTGTAACAACGAGTTCTTCACCAACTTCATATAAATCTACAGGGAATGTTAATAAACGGTTTCCTTTTTGGAAAAAATGATTTAAATCAGCGATTACATTGCGAAGTGGTGTTTGCTCGAAAAAATCATCAATTTGCTTTAAATAATTGCGAACCGGTGGGCGAGAAGTGTCTTTTTTTTCTTCACTCATGGTATTCCCTCCTAGAAATCAATTTGCAATATCATATGACAAAAGCGGAGAAAGGTGATTGCCTAGTTTTCATGTTTTCATAAAAAAATGTTAAAAATGTGAAATGGAGTGATTTTTTTATAGTTTTTGGTCGCCATATTCAATTGATTATGCTAGTATAAATAGGGTTGATATAGTAGTATATAGACAGAATGAAAACTGAAAGAGGGTAAGGAGTATGTGTGGTTTTGTAGGATGTTTATGTGAAAACCCTAGAGAGTTTTCAGAAACAGAAAAACATCAATTTGAAAATATGAACACGATGATTTTCCACCGCGGTCCAGATGACGAAGGATATTTTCGTGATGAACATGTACAATTTGGCTTCCGCCGTTTAAGCATCATTGACTTAGAGGCAGGACATCAGCCGCTAACTTATGAAAATGATCGATATGTAATTATTTTTAATGGTGAAATTTACAACTATGTAGAATTACGTGAAATGTTACTTGAAAAAGGTGCAACGTTTGCAACGCAATCTGATACAGAAGTTATCATTGCATTGTATGCACATATGAAAGAAAAATGTGTAGACTATCTTCGCGGTATGTTTGCATTTATGATTTGGGATCGTGAAGAGAAGAAACTTTTCGGTGCACGTGACCACTTTGGTATTAAACCTTTATACATTGCACAACAAGGTGATACTACATTCTTCGCATCTGAGAAGAAAAGTATTATGCATGTGATGGAAGATAAAGGCGTTAATCCGACGTCACTACAACATTACTTTACGTACCAATATGGTCCAGAGCCAGAAACATTAACAATTGATGTTAATAAAATCGAGCCTGGTCATTATTTCGTAAAAGAAGTCGGTAAAGAGATGGAAATCCATCGCTACTGGAAACCTTATTTCAATGCTTCAAGCGCAACGAAAGAGGAGCATATCCAAGCAATTCGTGATGTGTTATATGATTCAGTAAAAGTGCATATGCGCAGTGATGTACCAGTAGGTTCATTCTTATCTGGTGGTATCGATTCATCTATTATCGCTTCTATCGCAAGAGAAATGAATCCAAATCTTTTAACATTCTCTATTGGTTTTGAACAACGTGGCTTCAGTGAAGTTGATGTTGCCAAAGAAACTGCTGAGAAATTAGGGGTTAAAAACCATAACGTATTCATTTCAGCGAAAGAGTTTATGGATGAGTTCCCAAAAATCATTTGGCATATGGATGATCCTTTAGCAGATCCAGCAGCTGTACCATTGTACTTCGTTGCAAAAGAAGCACGTAAGCATGTAACAGTTGTTCTTTCAGGTGAAGGTGCAGACGAGCTATTTGGTGGGTATAACATTTATCGTGAGCCAAACTCACTAAAAATGTTCTCTTACATTCCTAGCCCAGGTAAGAGCGTTCTAAAAGCATTAAGTGGTGCTCTTAAAGAAGGCTTTAAAGGAAAGAGCTTCCTAGAGCGTGGATGTACGCCAATTGAAGAGCGTTACTATGGAAATGCGAAAATCTTCCGTGAAGAAGAGAAAGTTGAATTAATGAAGTATTACAATGAAAGTGTTAACTATATGGATATCACGAAACCATTGTATAAGGAAATTAAAGATTATGATGATGTAAGCAAAATGCAGTACATTGACATGTTCACATGGTTACGCGGTGACATTTTATTAAAAGCTGATAAAATGACAATGGCAAATTCATTAGAACTTCGTGTACCGTTCTTAGATAAAGAAGTGTTCGATGTTGCATCTAAAATTCCAACTGAATTTAAGATTGCTAACGGAACTACGAAAGCTATTTTACGTGAAGCAGCACGCGGAATCGTTCCAGATCACGTATTAGATCGTAAAAAACTTGGATTCCCAGTACCAATTCGTCACTGGTTAAAAGACGAAATGCATGATTGGGCTATCAATATTATTAACGAGAGTAAAACAGAGCATTTAATCGACAAACAGTATGTATTAAACTTACTGGAAGCACATTGTGCAGATAAAGGCGATTATAGCCGTAAAATTTGGACTGTACTTGCGTTTATGGTATGGCACCAAATTTATGTTGAGCATAAATACGATACGAATAAGTTCCACGAAGAAACGAAACGTGCGTATAGCTTAGTTTAATTAGAAAAACCTTAAGATCGCATATGATCTTAAGGTTTTTTTCATAAATAGAACGAATTATTGATACAATAATAGTAAAAGGATGGACAACATATGATTACGTTTGAAAAAGTAAGTGTAGAAAATGAAAACGTTGTTAAAGAAATGTTTCGCTCACATAGTTTAAGTGAAAATCAGGTACAGTATTGTGTGAAAGTTGATGATACATATATTGGTGTAATAGATTATCGTGTTCAAGAGGAGAGTGCGGTTTTATCTCAGTTAATAATTCATTTTGATTATCAAAGTTACGGTTATGGAACAAATACGTATTTTACATTTGAAACGATGATGAAAGAAAGAAATGTGAAAGAGATAAAAGTAATACAAATGGAATTAACGGAACAAGCTAAATCTTTCATAGAGAGCTTTGGATTTAATGAAGAAGATGGAATATATGTGAAGAAAATATAACGATGCGTAGTTACGCGGGATAAATATAAGGCAGGTGGATATATGACGATGACTTCTGGTCTTGTATTGATTGGAGGGTGTTTTCTAGTAGCAGAGCTAATCCATATGTTCATTCGAAAAAGAATGAATAAGAAGAAAAAGCCGTATGAATTACAATATGCCCCTGTGTTTTTCCTATTATTTTGTATGCTGATTACATTACAAAACATAACGAACTTCCCACCGCTTATAAATATTTTTTTAAAGTTCGGTTTGCTGTATAGTAGCACTGGAATAGCCCTTTTATTCCTTTTGTTTTGCATACGTTATATTCACTATCAATCGTATATATTTATTTTAAATTGGTTAAAGCAAAATGATAGAAACCGCCTTACTTAAGGCGGTTTCTTTGTATTTGTAATAGCTTTGAAAGAAACAGCTTTATCTAATAGAAGTTCCATATAACACACAATACGAACTGCGATGGGTGCAATTTGAGATGAAATATAAGAAATGTGATAACAAGATACAGATGTTTTTGTATATAAAGCTCAAAAATTCATTTTAATTTATTGAAATGATTAGATGATTCTACATATTATCTGTTATTAGTATGTGGTACTATGTATTCTTAATCAGTAACGTAAGTAGGTGTATAAATTTGAAATGTGAATCAACTAGTTTATCTTAATGGCTGGCAAATAGCAGGATTAAATTTTTTAGGAGGTATCGTTTTTGTATGTTTAATATTGATATTTTATTTCTCGAATGGATGACCAGTATGGAGGGAAGTATGCTTACAATACTTTTCAAATTTATATCTAGTATTGCAAATGAAACGCTGTATTTAGTTATTATTTCGATTTTATATTGGTGCGTTTCTAAAAGAAAAGCATTTCATATGATTGTTATGCTTTGTTTCTCTGGGTATATAGGGATAGTGGTAAAAGAATTCATGAAAATTCCGCGACCGTATACATACGATGGAGTTCAAGCTTTATATGAAAAATCCGCCGCAGGTTATTCTTTTCCAAGTACACATGTCCAGTTAGGGGCAACGTTTTGGAGTTCATTCATGAGTTTATATAAAAAGAGAATCATTTGGATCATTGGAATTATTTTTATAATATTGATTGCTACTTCTCGTCTTTATTTACGTGTACATTGGCTCAGTGATATAGTAGGTGCGGTTTTAATTAGTATCATAGTGGTTTATTTATATATGAAAGTAACAGTGGGATTAAGTGATAGGAAATTTATATTGTTACAACGAATTGTATTGGCTGTTTCACTCATTATGTATTTTATGACAGACAATATAGATAATTTTAAATTACTAGGAGTTTTGACAGGTTCTACGATTGGGATCATGTTGGAAAATCAATTTATTAAAATGAACGAAAATAATAATTTTAAAATACAAGTAGTAAAAACAGTAGTAGGTCTTAGTTTTATGTTCATGATACAGCTCATACTAAAAAAAGTAATACCTGATATGTATTATATACGTTATGTATTGACTGGAATTACAATTACTTTCTTATGCCCATTTCTTTTTCACTTGTTACGTTTAAAAAATGTGAGTAGCAAATAAGTACAAAAATATTTTGAATAAAAATGAGGTTGAAATTATATATATTGAAAAAGTTTTCTGATATATCTATTGACAATGTATGAGATATACATTAATCTTTAAATGTAAATGATAATCAATTTCAACTAGGAGGACTTATGACACGCACTAAAAATATTCTTATACTTTGCGTTATGTCACTAATGGTCGTAATCGCAGGGTGCGGTAAAGAAGAAGAAAAGAAAGATGAAGATACATCTGTAAAGGCAAAGGATTCATATAGTATAAAGCATGCAATGGGTGAAACGACAGTAAATGGTACGCCAAAAAGAGTTGTTGTTTTAACAAATGAGGGTGCTGAGGCACTTTTAACTGTTGGGGTAACGCCAGTTGGAACGACAAAACCACGTGCTGGTGATGAATGGTATCCTCATTTAGCGAAAGAGTTAAAAAATACGAAAGTAGTAGGAACTGAGCGTGACATTAATTTAGAGGCGGTAATGAAGCTTCAACCGGATCTTATTATCGGAAATAAAATGCGTCACGAAAAAATATACGAGCAGTTAAAAGAAATCGCGCCAACAGTATATGCTGAAACATTGCGCGGTGATTGGAAAGAAAACTTTATGCTATATACAAAAGCTGTAAATAAAGAAAAAGAAGGGCAAAATGCTCTTAATGATTATAAAAAGCGTATTGCAGCAATAAAAGAACAATTAGGTGATAAAATTAACTCTAAAGTTTCCATTATTCGCTTCGTCCCAGGTGATGTTCGTATTTATCAAAAAAATTCATTCTCAGGCGTTGTATTAAATGATATTGGATTTAAACGACCACCACTACAAGATAAAGATGAATTTGCGATAAAAGGAATTACAAAAGAGCAAATTCCAAATATGGACGGGGACTATATATTCTATTTCACATCTGATAAAGATGCGGATAAGAATAATGAAGGAAACACGTTAGCGAAAGAATGGACAGAAGATCCACTCTTTAAGCAGTTACAGGCTTCTAAAGATAATAAAGTATTCCAAGTAGATGAAGTGATTTGGAATACAGCAGGTGGTATTGTAGCTGCAAATCTTATGTTAGATGATATTGAAAAATATTTTCTAAAATAAATGAACGGTCGAGTACATCACTTTAAATGGGTGATGTGCTTTTTTATCTATAAAATACAGAAAATTCCTTCTTTTGAATGCGGATAAGTTGTACAATTAAACCAATCATGGAATAAAGGAGTGGGAATAAATGAAAGCTACTCATAAAGATTGGATTTTGTTTAACGGAAGAATGGTAAATACGAAGGAAGAACAGCCGATGATTCCATTAGAGGAGAGAGGCTTTCAATTTGGGGATGGTATATATGAGGTATTCAGACTATATGATGGGAAGCCACATTTATTAGATTTACATTTAGAACGATTCTTTAATTCTATGGAAGAAATAAAACTAATTCCGCCATTTACTAAGGAAGAGTTGGTGGAAGAGTTACATCAAATGATTGAAAAAAATCAATTTCAAGAAGATGGGAATGTATATTTGCAAATATCAAGGGGTGCTCAAGCACGTAATCATGTGTATGAATCAAATATGGAACCAACATATTTTGCAAATATAGTTTCGTTTCCAAGGCCAATTACTGCAATGGAACGAGGGATAAAAGTTACTGTAGAAGAGGATATACGCTGGAAGTTCTGTCATATAAAATCTTTAAACTTGCTACCTAATATTATGATTAAAAATAAAATAAACGAACAAGGCTATCAAGAAGCGATATTAGTACGAGATGGAATTGTAACGGAAGGGTGTCATTCAAATTTCTTTATGGTGAAAAATAATAAATTGATTACACATCCGGCTGATAATTTCATTCTCCACGGCATTACACGTCAATTCGTTATTACATTAGCGAAAGAGTTACATATTGAAGTAGAAGAACGAGAATTTTCACTACAAGAAGTATTTGAAGCTGATGAGTGCTTCTTCACAGCGACACCACTTGAAATATTCCCAGTCGTTCAAATAGGTGATGAACAGTTTGGAACCGGTGGAAGAGGACCAATTACAAAGAAACTCCAAGTTGCATATGAAGAAAGTATTCGTTTGTTTAAAGTTACGAACTAATATTGAAGAAAAAAGCTGGTATTCCTCCAGCTTTTTTTCATGATATAATTCAAGCATAGGACAAGATTTGAAAACGCTGTAAAAAGGGGATTTAATGTATGAATTATGAAGATTTTAAAGAAGTAATTCACGGTAGACGAAGTGTTAGGAAGTTCACAGAACAAGAAGTATCCACTAGTGATATAAAAGAAATTATTGATTGTGCTCGTTATGCACCTAGTGATACGAACTCACAAACTTGGGAGTTTTTGGTCATAATGAACCGAGAGAAAATTAAAGAAATTGAACAAATGACATGGGATGCATTACATAAACTTGCGGCAAAAGCGGCAGAAAACGGAGAAGAGAAAGCAGGGAAATTACTTACACGTTCTTTCGGACCATATGCGACAGCTTTCTCGGAGGCACCAGTTTTAATCGTGTGTTTGGCAACACCATATGAATCAAAATTTCGCGAAAAGATATTTGATCCAATTGCTTTTGTTCCAGATTCAGTTTGGGAAGAAGAAGGGATTAAGAGTAGCTGTTTAGCAGCACAAAATTTAATGTTAGCTGCGCATGCGAAGGGGCTTGGTACTTGTCCGATGACAGGACCGGTATTGTTAGCTCAAGATGAACTACGACAATATTTACAAATTGAGCCTGAAAAACAAATAAATATGGTTATTTCACTCGGTTTCCCGAAAGATAAGCCGAAGAAACTTCCAAGAAAAGAAGTAGATGAGATTACAACATTTGTTTTTTAAAGCTCAAAATAAAAAGACATTGTATGAACAATGTCTTTTTATTTTGGACAGGTATGTAATTAATCTGTTGGGCTAAAATGATAGATAAGAGGGAATTACTATTTATTTCATAAAAAAAATTAATGTTCTATTAAGGAAAGTATGATACATTAATCGTGAGCAATATTCTATTTGTTCATGAAAGTGTTGAAAGTAGTCTTAAAATTTAAAAGTTATTTTTGTATAATAAATTATAATGAAATGACAGGGGGGATGAATTTTGAAAAAATTCATAATCACTGGATTGTCTGTATTGTTACTAGTTGGTTGCGGTACTCCACAGGAAAAAGAGGGTACACAATCAAAGCAGGAAGAAAAAGTTGTAAACGCGAGTAATGAGAATATAGTTTTATTTCCTGAGGGAGCAGTGCCAATTGGAGAAGGAAAAGTAAAAGTTATTACACCAGATGGCACGTCTGAGAATGGTAATATACCGGCTGTATTCATCAAAAAGGATACTTTAATTCAACATGTTGAATTAGAGCTTTCTAATTTTCAAAACGATAAAGAAACATTTGTATTTGTAGATCAAGTATATGCAGATAAATATCAAGTCACTAGTACAACACAGACAACCGTACAATTAAAAGAAAAGATGCTTGAAACAGGTAGTCATACGATTACTGCAGTTCAGTATGAAAACAATGACCCGAAAGGAAAGGTTATTAGTTTTAATCAAGCAACATTTGAAACAAAACCTGCGTCATAAGAAGAATAAAAAGTACATTACTCAAAAAGTAGTGTGCTTTTTTGTTTATACTAGAGGATGTAATAGTGAATAACTTGTTTCGTTTTCTAATACGATTAAGTAGGAAGAAATCACTTGTTTCTACTATGACAGAGAAAGAGGCTGAAGATGTGAATCGATGTATCCGTATTGTTTTGATTATTTTAACGATGTCAGTCATTTGGTTTACGATTCAAGAGGTGACTCAAATTACGCTTGACTATCAAATTCACGATTTGTTAATAGGAGCTATTTGTTTTACCATTGTTTATCTATTATATGATAAACTCGGATTAAGGTAAGTTTTAAAAGAGAAATGTAGGTATTTCATTTGAAATGTCGAATAGTACATACGATGTCGTAATAACAAATTTTCTATTGTTTACTGTGAAACAGAAGAAGGGGAGAGAGTAGTTATGAAACGAGCTCTTATTAATATTGATTATACATATGATTTTGTAGCTGAAAAAGGTGCTTTAACTTGCGGGAAACCAGGGCAAGAAATTGAGAAGGAAATTGTACATATAACGAAGCAATATATTGAAAATGGGGATTACGTTGTCTTTGCGATTGATAAACATGAAGAAAATGATGTATATCATCCAGAATCAAAGTTATTCCCGCCTCATAATATAGCAGGTACAAATGGAAGAGATTTGTTTCGGGAATTACAAGATGTGTACGAAACATATAAAAATGCAGAGAATGTATATTATATGGATAAAACACGATATAGTGCATTTGCAGGAACAGACTTAGAGATGAAGTTAAGAGAAAGAGGAATAGAAGAAGTTCATCTTGTTGGTGTTTGTACTGATATTTGTGTTCTTCACACAGCAGTAGACGCTTATAATAAAGGATTTAAAATTGTAGTTTATGAAAAGGCGGTTGCGTCTTTTAATGCGCAAGGTCATGAATTTGCACTTGGACATTTTAAGTCATGCTTACATGCAGAAGTAAAGTAAAAAAGAGGCCTTTAAAAAGGTCTCTTTTTACGTTATAGCCCATTGTAAGAAACCTCCGCGAGTCGAAATGTATTCAAATGAACAATTCGGCGTTGTGTTAATATTCCCCTTTTTGTTTAGGGAAGTATTGAGGTCTCAAAATAAAGTCACTTATAAAAAGTTGTATTGTTATCTCCCTTTAGTGGATGAAAAAGGGTATATTTATAGAAGAAAGTGTAACAAGTAATAAGGAAATCAAAAGGTATAACAATAAATTAGTTTTTCATGAAATTTTCATTAGTTAAGGGTGTGGATGGATGAGTTTATTAACGTATACTGAAGAATTTTTTAATTATGTAAGAGAGTTTTTACTTTTAAGATTTTTACTATTTGCTTTAGTTCTAATTATTATCTCATTTGTAATCAACCGTATTATTGATTGGTTTTTTAGGAAATCAAGCTTTTTTGATGAAGAGGTAGAGCAAACGATTCAAAGTGTGATTCGATCTATTTTTAGATATATCATTATCATCAGTCTAATCATATATTTAATTAGCCAATTTGTAGATATAAAAAGTATCATTGCAGGTGCAGGGATAGCGGGGGTTGTTATCGGTTTTGCTGCACAACAGATGCTAAAAGATGTTATATTAGGCTTCGCGCGATTAGCGGACAAAGAGTTTCGTGTTGGCGATTTTGTTACTTTTAACGGAACAAATTCAGGAACGATTGAGGAAATTAGTATTCGTTTTATGCAAATTCGTGAATGGTCAGGAAAACTTCTAACCATACCACATGGAGAGATTAGAACGATACAAAATTTTAATAAAGGATGGATGCGCGTAATTGAACGGATTACGGTAAGTTATCAGGAAGATCCTACAAGAGTTAAGGAATTGTTAGAAGAAGTTTGTGTAAATTGTAATGAAAAATTGGCTCCGAGTCTTTATAAAGTAGAGGATGAAGCTGTTGAGTCATTTAAATATGTTGGTGTTACAGATTTAAATCCGAATTTTAAATACGTTGGATATGAATTTTGTATTACAGGTTTAATAAAGCCAGAAGATTATTTTGAAACTTCTAGACAAGTAAGATTTGAATTAATGTCTATGTTCCATAAGAATCAAGTGCAGATGCCAGCAACAAATATGGTCATTACTGCTGAAAGCTTACAGCATGCCCGTGCTGGACAATCTTTATCCCACTTTAATGGGCAGTAAGATCCCAACCTCAAAATTCAGCGAAAGCAAAGAAGTTAGGTGGGGGATCAACTGCCCATAAAAGTCCGATTGGTCAGGGCTGATAATCAGTGGGAATGAAGAAAACCCCCACTGATTAAAGTTTCACTTTATCGGACAGTTAAAGTAGAACAGTTTGTTAACAAAAATTCTGCATCCAACATTGGATAGAAAAATATTAATAAAATGATTGAGATAAAGAAAGAGCCGAAGGAATTTGGCTCTTTTTAATTTGTAGAATTTAGAAATTTCTTAATGTTATAATGGTAGTAGGTGATGAGAATGAACTTTGAAGAAAAAGAGATGCATCGTTTAGAAGCATTAAAAGCAATTGCTGAATTATTAAATGAAGCAACAGACTTACAGGACATGTTAGAAAAAGTGTTACATACATTGTTACAAGTTATGAATTTACAAACAGGGTGGATATTCTTTATCGATGAAAGTGGAAAGCACCGTATGCTTGTAGATCAAAACTTACCTCCAGCTCTTACTTGGCAAGAGAAGAAGCCAATGTGTGAAGGAGACTGTTGGTGTGTAGAGCGTTTTGTGAATGGCAGATTGGAAAAAGCAACAAATATTATTGAATGTAAGCGAATAGAGGATGCGATTGAATGTAATTGGGGAGAGACAGAAGATGTAACGCATCATGCGACAATTCCTCTTAGGTCTGGATCGGAGAAATTTGGTCTATTAAATGTGGCTTCGCCTCAAAAAACACATTTTTCAGAAGAAGAATTAGCATTATTAGAATCGATTGCATTTCAAATAGGTACGACAATACAACGTATTCAGTTAGTAGAAAAAGAACGTAAATACGTAGTGGTAGCTGAAAGAAATCGATTAGCTCGTGATTTACATGATTCAGTAAAACAATTGTTATTTTCTATTATGCTAACAGCAAAAGGTACTCTAAACATGACGCAAGATAGAGACTTGCAAGAGATGTTAAGTTATATTGGAGAATTATCACAGGAAGCATTACAAGAAATGACACTTTTAATTTGGCAATTAAGACCGGAAGGATTAGAGAAAGGTTTAGCAGAAGCAATTAAAAATTACGGGAAGTTGTTAGGGATTTTTGTGGAAGTTCGAATTGATGGAATGGTTTCAATTGGGGATGAAATAGAAGAAGTTTTATGGCGTATTAGTCAAGAAGCAATACATAATTGTAAAAAACATGCTTCATGTGAAAAGGTAAATGTTCTTTTAAAAATAGAAAATAACCAGCTATATTTTTACATAGAGGATAACGGAATAGGATTTATACAAGATAACGTAAGAGAGACAGCGCTCGGTTTAAAAAGTATGAAGGAACGTATTCAGTTAATGAAGGGATCGTTTCAAATAAAAACGGAGTTGAAAAAGGGTACGAAAATTGAAATTCAATTGCCGGTTTAAAGGGGAGAATAGGTTGAAGATTAAATTACTTTTAGTTGAGGATCATCATATCGTTCGAAGAGGACTTGTATTCTTTTTGAAAACGAGAGAAGAATTTGAAATTGTTGGGGAAGCAGAAAATGGGGAAGAGGCATTAACATTCGTCCAAACAAAAAGGCCAGATATAGTATTAATGGATCTATCAATGCCGAAGATGGATGGTATTGAAGCAACAAAACGAATAAAACAGTATGATGAGACAATAAAGATACTTATATTAAGCAGTTTTTCAGAGCAAGATTATGTTTTACCAGCACTAGAAGCTGGAGCAGATGGTTATCAATTAAAAGAAGTACAACCGGAGCAACTTGTAGCTTCTATCATTGCAGTACAGGAAGGGAATGCGAATTTTCACCCGAAAGTAACACCAGCACTCTTAGGACGGTCAGCGGTTAAAAAAGAAAACCCATTTTCCATGTTAACGAAAAGAGAGCAAGAAGTACTTCGTGAAATTGCGAAAGGGAAAAGCAATAAGGAAATTGCAGCAGAGCTTCATATTACAGAACAAACTGTAAAAACACATGTTTCAAATGTTTTAGCTAAGTTGGAAGTAGATGATCGTACGCAAGCTGCATTATATGCGGTGAAACATGGAGGGAATAATAAATATGAATAATTATGTACCATGTTGCGACAGAATACATAGGAGTCTTTAAAATTTTGCGGGATAATAATCAGAGGGAGATGTACAATACTCTCGTTAATTAAAATTTCAATTTATAGTAGTGCCAAATAAAGGTTTTTCTTCTTTCGATAATTAGGTACAATAAAGCTACGATGGAAGGGGAAGATATGCTATGCCAGGTACAAGAAATGGGCTTGGAAAGATTCAGGCTTCGTTAAACGGTTTATCACCGAAATTGCGAAGTATTGCTGAACATATTTTGAAACATCCACAAGATGTTGTACATAAATCTATTACAGAATTAGCTGAAGTTACGAATAGCTCCGAAGCTACGATATTCCGCTTATGTAAGCATCTTGGTTTTCAAGGGTTTCAAGATTTAAAGATTACATTAGCTCGTGAAATTGTACATACTCCAATGCAAAATATTCATGAAGAAGTATCGGCGGAAGATAGTATGGTAACTGTTGCTAAAAAAGTTTTTCATTCGCATATTACAGGACTGCAAGATACATTACATTTGCTAAACGATACAGCACTAGAGCAAGCGGTAAAAGTATTGCAAGATACAAGCCGTATTGAGTTTTATGGAAATGGTGGTTCTGGTATTATTGCGATGGATGCATATCATAAATTTATGAGAACAGGTATTTCTTGTATTGCTCATACAGATTCACATTTTCAAATTATGGGTGCGGGTTTACTAACTAAAGAAGCAGTGGTCATTGCAATTTCTCATTCTGGTAGCAATAAAGGGTTACTGGAAGCGTTAGAAGTAGCAAAAGCAAGGGGAGCTCGTATTATTGCGATTACGAGCTATCAGAAATCAGCATTAAGTCAACTTGCTAATATTACTTTATATACTTCAACACGTGAGACGGAATTCCGCACAGAAGCCAGTTCATCAAGATTAGCACAGTTAAGTTTATTAGATACTTTATACGTTGGGTTATCGTTACAACGCCAAGAAGAAACGTTGCAAAATTTACAAAGTATACGTGAAACAATTTCGATGAAACGAATATAAAAGGTCCTTCAATTGAAGGGCTTTTTATATTGGGCAATAGTCTTTTGTGAAAATTTGATGATTATAATTTCCTGTTTTAAAAAATCTGTATTAATGGAGTCTTATACTCCCACGTAGAGTTCTAATAAACTATAAATAAATGCAATTTCGGTTTTCCCCTCAAATAAACATTTGGTTAATAATTCAAATATTGTTCAATATTTAACAATAAGCTTTTAAAATTACATGTTATGATGAACCTGTAATGATGATTGAACATTTAAATTTGGCATAATGATTAGCCAAATCAGTGAAGACAGAAGTTTTGAGATGTACTCATTAAAATTCTAAAACACTAAAGGGGAGATCACATATGAAAGCAGTAGTAGTTAATAAAAATAGTAAAGCAAACATTGAAGTTATCGAAAAGGAATTACGTCCGTTACACTCAGGTGAAGCGTTAGTAGATGTAGAGTATTGTGGGGTTTGTCATACTGATTTACACGTTGCAAATCATGATTTTGGAAACACAGATGGCCGTATTCTTGGTCATGAGGGTGTAGGTATTGTTACGAAACTTGCTGATGATGTTACTTCACTAAAGATAGGTGATCGTGTAAGTATTGCATGGATGTTCCAATCTTGTGGACGTTGTGAATATTGTGTAACTGGTAGAGAAACATTTTGCCGTGAAGTTAAGAATGCTGGTTATTCAGTAGATGGTGGTATGGCGGAGCAATGTATTGTTACAGCTGACTATGCGGTGAAAGTACCAGAAGGATTAGATCCTGCTCAAGCATCATCAATTACATGTGCGGGCGTAACTACATATAAAGCAATAAAAGTATCAGATATTAAACCTGGTCAACCTATCGTTATCTATGGTTGTGGTGGATTAGGTAACCTAGCTATCCAATATGCTAAAAACGTATTTGGTGCAAAGGTAATTGCAGTAGATATTAATGATGATAAATTAGCCTTAGCAAAAGAGGTTGGAGCTGATATGACTATCAATCCAATTTCTCAAGGTCCTGCTGATAAGATTGTGCAAGATGAGTTTGGTGGTGCTTATGCTGCTGTAGTAACAGCTGTTTCTAAAGTAGCATTCAACTCAGCAGTTGATGCAGTACGTGCTTGTGGTAAAGTCGTTGCAGTTGGTTTACCAGTAGAAACTATGGATTTAAACATTCCGCGACTTGTATTAGATGGAATTGAAGTAGTTGGTTCTCTAGTCGGTACACGTAAGGACTTAGAGGAGGCATTCATGTTCGGTGCAGAAGGCAAGGTAGTGCCGGTTGTTCAAACGTGTTCTCTAGATAAAGTACAAAATGTATTCGAAGAAATGGAACAAGGTAGAATTCAAGGACGTATGGTAATCGATTTTAAACAGCATAATTGTGATTGTAAATAATTCACTTTAAATATAAAGAATATGAGTCTAGCAAAGGATATTAAAAAAGTTAGACGGCATAAAGAAGCTGATCCCTGCATTCAACAAGGATCAGCTTTTTTAATATCAATGCTGATTAATGAGAAATGATTAAAGGTTCACTTTATCTGCAAACGAAAAAGAATCTTTACTTTTAACAAATTTTTTATGATCTGGAACGGTTTGAATTGCTACTGCTTGTAAATCTCTTGCTTTCAGTGCATCCTGAATCCCGATTGTCATAAGTTTAATAAAAAGAATCGTAATAAAGAATGAAACGAGAGTATAAAAAATAATCCACCATGAAAGATTCATTTCATAACGATTTAATCCAATAAGTCCTGCCCAATCATTAGATAGAGAAACAGGTTTGAGCACTCCGTCATAGAGTTCCCGCATTTGTATCCCGCCAATTACAATGTCAAGCAACGCTAAATGGATAACGAGTATGAGTGCTTGGACGATATGTTCCATGAATAACACAAATAAGCGATCAACTAATAAGACTCGTAAGTGTTTTTTGATAATATGAAAACGGCTAGCCCCTAGCAATTGGGAACTTAAAATGTAATCTTTTTTCATAAATTCATCAACCTCTGAGGATATATATAAAGAAAGTGTAGGCAGAGCGACGAAAATAAGTACGAGTACTTGATAAAACGTAAATGAAATATTTGGATCTAATCTATCAGCATTTGATACGATTACAATATTAACGGGCGTGATGAGTATAAATGCGATAAATAAAGTAGGAATGTAATAAAAAACTTCTGAGCATGACTGGAAAAATCTCTTGAATTTTGGAGCATATAAACTTAAGAGGATTCCTATACATGTTCCGAATAAAATTCGAAAGAAGCTAATTGCCACGGCTAATAAAATGGTAAATTTTGCTCCTTCTATAATTTGTAAGAAAACAGATTCTCCAAAACGATCAGATCCAAAAGGCGGTATTAACGATGGTGGAAAGGGGGCCTTTCCAAGTAATTCGTTATTGTCATTGTAAAGTAACTGAGGAGTTTTTGGAATGGTATCTTTAAAGAACCAGCTATAAATAAAACTCGCTGAAACAAGTATGAATAAATAAGTAAAGCCGATTAAAAATCGTTTTGATTTCCAAATAGATTTCATAGAGCTGCTCCTTTCAATTGCTTTTGCCATTTATTCATGATGAGAGAGATTATTTGGAAAATGGCGTAAAACGGTAAAATAATCATGACAAGTATGATAAATGCAGCTGGAGGTGAAATAAACGCCTTTTTAAATAAAAATTGAATAATGCCTTGCATATTAAAAACGAATTCTAAAATGAATAAGTTAGACAGTAAGAAAACAAAAATCGTTTTTAAATGGTGGAAGAAGTGGATAGATATATTTTTGAATAAATGAATACAAAGTATATAACTTGATGAAAGGCCTTTGCCATATGCAACCTCTACGTAATGTTTTCCATGTTCTTCTTTTATGTATAACACCATCATTCGAAACATTTGTAATGTAGGTAAAACAGATAAAGATAAAATAGGGAGTAAATAAGCTCGATTTTCATTATAGGAAATAATGGTGAAAGGAGCTTCTCCGAATTTCTGAAGTACCCATATGAAAAAGATTTGCAAACAAATCATCATCATCATATCAGGGACAGCTTCTAATATGAACACAATTCGGTTTATCCATTTTTTTATATAATCTTTTGCTAAAAAATAAAAAAATGCCATGCTAGATGAGATAAAGAGTGCAAGCAAAAAGGCTACAAATAATACAGTAAATGAATATAGATAAGGTTCTAAAACAGTTGGAAATAATGGTGTTGTTTTTAAATGACCATACTTTGGGTCTGATCCTATAACCAACAATGATTCAGGGGAGAAAACCTGTTTTAACAGAGTAACGATCTGGTCAAAAAAATAAATGGGTTGAAAGGTAAATCCTTGTTGAGTGATAAATAAATAAGGTAAATTTAATAATAGTAACAGTGATAAAAGAATGGATGAAAGCTTAATTGTGAATTGAGATATTTTATGTAACATTAAATCCCTCCGACATCTTTTTACAACATTATACAATAAAGTTTAAAATATTGTTTTATTTTTCTGAAAAATATAAATACTATTAGATTTTATAGTATGGAACATATATTTACAAGTTAATAAAGTGATAGTAGGATCCGCGTTCTAAGATTATTAGGATAAAAGCACGAGTGTACCTAATGCAATAAAAACAAACAAGGGTAAAAATTGCCATTGCGGAGGTAGTTGCTGTACAACTCCTTTTTCATGCAAATGTGTAGAATGTATGGAAGGACCATGTATGTGGTGTTAATCAGAGGAAAGGAATGTTTTGCGAAACGAATATAATGCAACTTTAGCCCACGGATAAGCTAAAGTTAGTATGTAAGTGAAATGGAATGAGGGGATTTATTTTTTGTGATGAAAAAAATTTTCTTTTTAAAACTTGATTAAAGAAAAAATATTTTATATACTAATTCATGTAAACGGTTTACTAAATCGTATTTTGCTAGAAACGAAGGGAAGATTCGCATGGAAACAAGGGGGAGAGTTATCGGGATTGATATCGGTACCACAAGTACAAAAACGGTTGTGTTCACAGAAAAAGGAAAAGTCGTTGCATCACATGCAGTTGATTATCCAATTATTCAACCGAAAGTCGGATGGGCTGAGCAAGATCCTGATGTAATATGTGCTGCTGTATACAAAACTGTAAGCGTTGCCATCGGAAAAGGTAACGTGTTACCAGAAGATATTTCTTCAATCGGTATTAGTACAGCGATGCACGCATTAATTGCAGTAGATGAAAATGGTGCGCCATTAACGCGTTCTATCATTTGGGCAGATAATCGAAGTACGAAGCAATCAGAAAAATTATTACAACATATGAATGGGCATGACATTTATAGACGAACGGGTACACCAATTCATCCGATGTCGCCACTTTGTAAATTATTGTGGATGAAAGAGGAAGAGCCAGAATTATACGCGAGTGCTTATAAATTTATTTCCATTAAAGAGTATGTTTTGTATCAATTATTCTCACGTTACGTAGTGGATTATTCGATAGCATCTGCTACTGGGTTATTTAATTTAGAAACATTAAACTGGGATGAAGATGTTTTAACGATGTTACATATGTCACCAGAACAATTATCAACACCTGTGCCAACTACATATATTTTATCGGGTATGAAGCCTGAATTAGCACAAAAGATGGGCATTCGTGAAGATACCCCAGTTGTTATTGGTGCAAGTGATGGTGTCCTTGCGAATGTAGGCGTTGGGGCAATATCTCCTGGATCGGCTGCAATTACGATTGGAACAAGTGGTGCGGTTCGAACAATTTCATCAAGTGTTAATACAGATGAAAAAGGAAGAACGTTTTGTTATGCATTAACAGACGAGCACTGGGTGATAGGCGGGCCAACGAATAACGGCGGAATATTATTGAGATGGTTACGTGATGAATTTGGTAGCCCAGAACAAGAAGTAGCAAGGAAACTTGGCATTGATCCTTATGATTTATTAATTAAATATGCGGAAAGTGTACCAGCTGGAGCAGGTGGATTGCTATTTTTACCGTTTCTTTCTGGAGAACGTGCACCTTACTGGAATGCAAATGCGCGTGGTACATTCTTTGGAATTAACCTTCAGCATAAACGAGAACATTTTATACGAGCAGTTATGGAAGGTGTTTGTATGAGCGTATATTCTGTTGCACTTGCAATTAGGGATTGTACAGGGCCACTTACTGAAATACGCGTTTCAGGAGGATTTGCGAAATCTGCATTTTGGAGACAAATGCTATCCGATATGATGGGAAAAGAATTGCTTGTTCCTGAAAGTCATGAAGCATCTGCGCTTGGGGCAGCGGCAGTTGCTTTATATGCTGTAGGAAAAATTGATTCTCTTGAAGAGGTAAAGGATTGGATTGATATTGTTCATCATCATGTACCGAATAAAGAAAATACGGCTATATATTTAGAAATGTTTTATATGTATGAACGACTTTACAATCGCTTGAAAGAAGAATTTGATTGTATAGCTGCTTTCCAACGTAAACAATAGGGGGATTGGGAGAAATGGTAGTTGGGATCGTACTAGCGGCAGTTGTCATACTACTTTTACTTATTACGGTAGTAAAGTGGCATCCATTTGTCGCGTTAATTTTAACAGCAATTGGTGTAGGGCTAGCAATGGGAATGCCATTGATTGGAACTTCACCAAAAGATCCAGGGATTATCGACTCTATTAAATTAGGTCTTGGTAATACGTTAGGGTTTTTAGCGATAGTTTTGGCATTAGGAACGATGCTTGGAAAAATGATGGCCGAATCTGGCGGTGCTGAACGAATTGCTACCACATTAATTGATCGTTTTGGGAAGAAACGTGTTCACTGGGCAATGATGTTCGTTGCATTTTTAGTAGGGATTCCAGTATTTTTCCAAGTTGGATTTGTACTATTAATTCCATTAGTATTTACAATTGCGTTAGAAACTGGGGTATCACTTATTACAATCGGTATTCCACTAGTAGCAGGACTATCTGTTGTACACGGACTCGTTCCACCGCATCCAGCAGCGATGGCAGCGGTAGGTATTTTTAAAGCAGATGTAGGGAAAACGATTTTATATGCATTAATTGTCGGACTTCCAACTGCAATCATTTCAGGTCCGCTTTACGGGAAATGGATTGGTGCTCGTATACATAAAGAAGTGCCGTTAGATATAGCAGAGCAATTTATTGAAAGAGATAAGAAGAAGGAACTTCCTAGTTTCGGAAATACATTGTTTACTATTTTACTTCCAGTATTTCTAATGCTGGGTGCATCGATTGCGGAAGTCGCGCTAAGTAAAGCAAGTCAACTTGCACAAGTATTGCACTTTATTGGAGATCCAATCGTCGCATTATTAATTGCAACGATATATTCTTTCTTTAGTCTTGGTTATGCAAAAGGTTTCTCAAAAGATAAAGTATTACAATTTACAAATGATTGTTTAGGACCAATTGCGAACATACTGTTAGTTATTGGTGCAGGCGGTGCGTTTAATAAAGTATTATTAGATTCTGGAATTGGAACGACAATCGCAGAGATGGCAAAAGAGTCTCATATTTCACCGATATTATTAGGTTGGGGAATTGCGGCACTTATCCGAATTGCGACGGGATCTGCTACAGTTTCTATGATGACAGCAGCTGGAATTGTAGCACCGATTGCAGCAAGTACACCAGGTGTAAATGTTGAATTACTAGCACTCGCAACAGGCGCAGGGTCATTAATTTTATCACATGTAAATGATTCTGGATTTTGGATGATTAAAGAGTATTTCGGAATGACTGTGAAAGAAACATTATTAACATGGACTGCAATGGAGACTATATTATCTGTTGTAGCACTTGGACTAATTTCGTTATTAAATATATTTGTATAGAATGGGAGATTGATTAATATGAAACTAGGTTTAATTGGATTAGGAAAAATGGGATTTCCATTAGCAGAACATTTATATGAAGACAAGCATGAAGTAGTTGTATACGATGTAAATAAAGAGCTTGTTGAAAAGGCTGGGGCTTTAGGGATTACTGCTCGTCATACATTAAAAGAAATGATTGCTGAACTAGAGGCTCCGCGTACAATTTGGGTAATGGTACCTGCGGGAGAAGTTGTTGAATCTGTATTAAAAGATGTGTATCCATTATTAGAGGAAGGCGATATCGTTATTGAAGGTGGAAATTCATTCTATAAAGATACGTTACGCCGTGCGGAAGAAGCGAAAAGCTTTGGTTTACATTACGTAGATATTGGAACATCAGGCGGTGTAGAAGGAGCTAGAGAAGGTGCTTGCTTAATGGTTGGTGGAGAAAAAGAAATTTACGATCAATTAGAACCTTTATTTAAAGATTTAGCAGTAGAGAATGGCTATTCTTATGCTGGCCGCGTCGGAAGTGGTCATTTCTTAAAAATGGTTCATAACGGTATTGAATACGGTATGATGCAAGCAATCGCTGAAGGATTTGAAGTGTTAGATAAAAGTGATTTTGATTTCAATTATGAAGATGTTGCAAAAGTATGGGCAAATGGATCAGTTATCCGCGGTTGGTTAATGGACTTAACTGAAAAGGCATTTGCAGAGGATCCGAAACTAGATGGCATTAAAGGGGTAATGAACTCTTCAGGAGAAGGAAAATGGACTGTGGAAACCGCACTTGAACTTCAAGCGGCAGCACCGGTAATCGCAATGTCATTATTTATGCGTTACCGTTCTCAAGAAGATGATACATTCCACGGAAAAGTAGTTTCAGCTCTTCGTAATCAGTTCGGTGGACATGAAGTTGTGAAAAAATAGGAAATGATTTTTGAAAAGAAACTTGTGCAAAGGCGCAAGTTTCTTTTTTTATAGTGAAGGAAATTTCTCATTTAAAAATACCAATCAATCATTGTTTATTTGTACTGATTGTATCGAATATAAAGGGAAGTATGAAAGATGTCCCAACATAAAAATAAGAATAAATAAAATGAAGTTTTCATAAATAGTAAAAGGATGGTTATGTCATCAGTGTAGCTATGAAATAGTGTTACATAAGAAAAGAGCGGGTTAATAAAATATGAGGTGGTTAAATGGGAAATGAGCAAGTAAAGAATACAGGAAAAGAAAAAAAGTTATGTCTTTGTATGATTGTTAAGAACGAGTCTAGAATTATGGAAAGATGTTTAAATGCTACAAAATCAATTGTAGATTTTGTTTCTATTTGTGATACGGGATCAACAGATCATACACCTGAAATTATTGAAAATTGGTGTAAAGAAAATGATATCCCTGGAAGAGTTCATCATGAACCATTTAAAAACTTTGGTTATAACAGAAGTTTAGCTGTTAAATTGGCACAAACAACATATCCAGAAGCAGATTATTTATTAATATTAGATGCGGATATGATATTAGAAGTTGATCCTGATTTTGATAAGACTAGTTTAACGGAAGACCATTATCTTACATTGCAATATGATATTCATATTAAGTATTGGCTTACACGCCTTTTGAAAGCTTCTTTACCATGGAAATCTGTTGGTGTTACTCATGAGTATTGGGATATAGATCGTTCCAAAGTTGGTGCGGATTACAATACGAGGGTAGCTAGGCTAGAGACACTTGTCGTTAACGATCCTGGGGATGGTGGTAGTAAAGCTGATAAATTTGAGAGAGACGAGAGGTTGTTGTTACAAGGATTGAGTGATCCAGAAACAACGCCAGATTTGCATATAAGATATTTATTTTATTTAGCCCAAACTTATTTTCATTTAAGTCAATTTGAAGATTCGATTAAATGGTATAAAAAACGAGTGGAAGCAGGGGGATGGGTTGAAGAGGTGTTCTATTCGTTGTTGCGAATAGGATTTTGTTATGAACAATTAGCAAACCGTGCAGCAAATAAAAAACATGAAGTAACAGAAGCGGATGAAATAGAAAATGCAAAGAATCAAGAAGAGCAATATACAGCGTTAGCTATTCTTTATTTTCAAAAAGCGTGGGAATATAGACCAACTCGGGCTGAGCCATTATACCAACTTGCAAGAATGTATCGATTAAAATCTCAAAATAATATTGCTTTGATGTATGCCCTGCAAGGGAAGGAAGTTCCTTTTCCGAATAATGATCTTCTATTTGTAGATTATCATGTGTATGATTACTTATTCGACTATGAGATTTCTATAAGTGCTTTTTATATACCGCATAAAAAACATTTAGGTGCAGTATCACAAAAATATTTGGAATCGAAAAAAGAAGAGTTACCGTTGCATATAGCAAATATGGTAGAAAGTAATGCGAAATTTTATTAAATACATTTTCGGTTAAAGGAGTAGTGGAGTAATCATGGAATTAATACGATGGGCGCTAGAATTAGGGGAATCTGTGCATGGAAATACGTATGAAGAATTGATGCCACTACTAGATTATTATTATGATCGCGATCATCTAAAAGCGTATTGTATCGCAAATCTTCTTATAGATATGGACGTAGCAGAAGAGCATCGGGAAAAAATCGAATTAAGAAGGTGCATTGCTGCTTATTATGCTGGAATGTATAAAGTAGCAAAAAAACATGCAAATGAGCTTTTACTGAAATATCCGGATGTGGATTTATATAAAAATAATTTAAGACTAATGGAAGCATATTTGAATAAAGAATATGATTATTGTCTTTTTATATGCCCAAAGACGTATGGTAGTTTTATAGATGTCGCGCGAGCTTTGAAATGGCGATTGGAGCAAGAGGGAAATACAGCAATTATATCAGAAACAATACTAGAAAATGTGAAAAATACAATTGTGTTTGGAGCACATACGTATGCACATAACCCAAATCTACTACCGAAAAATGCAATTATTTATAATTTAGAACAGCTATATGAAGGAAGCCCTTATGCACATCCGTTTTATTTAATATTATTAAAAGATAAGGAGATTTGGGATTATAGTAAACAAAATATAGAATGGTTAAAACAAAAAGGGATAGGAAAAGAAATAAAACATGTAGGAATGAACTATGCTCCAACTTTGGAAATAAAAAAAGATGCATTTGATGATGAGATCACTGAAGACATTGATATACTGTTTATAGGTGCTCTTAATTCGAGGCGGCAAGCTATTTTAGATCAATTAAAAGCAGTTGCTCCAAATTTAAATATAGTTTTTAAAAATAATGCGTGGGGAATTGCTAGAAATGAGTTGATTGCTAGATCTAAAATTATATTAAATATTCATTTTTACTTATCGGGCATTCTGGAAACACCTCGGGTATCTTATGCAGTGGCAAATAAAAAGTTTATTATTTCGGAAAATAGTAATCCAGAGGACGAGATGGAGTGGCCAGGAATTGTGTTTACTTCGTACGAAAAAATAATAGAAAATATTTTGAAATATATATCTTTACCAGAAGAACGTAATAAATTAGCAGAACAAGCGTATACCCATTTTGAAGCGAATGGAAGCGGAGGTATACTGAGTCATAATGGTGGAGAATCGTAATTGTGAAGAACTCATACTTTCGTATGAGTTCTTTTTTTTTTGCCTATCATACTATTTTATCAAGCTAGTTCCCTCTTTATATTGTGTTTTGTATAGAAATTTCTGATAATATATAAGTGTAACTTGAAAACAAAGGGGAGAAATAATTATGAAACTAGTGGTTATTAATGGTACACCAAGAAAATTCGGTAGAACGCGTGTGGTGGCAAAATATATTGCTGATCAATTTGAAGGGGAGTTATATGATTTAGCGGCAGAAGAACTGCCTTTATATAATGGGGAAGAATCACAACGTGAATTAGAAGCGGTAAAAAAATTAAAGGCGTTAGTGAAAACGGCAGACGGTGTAGTACTATGTACACCTGAATATCATAATGCAATGAGTGGTGCGTTGAAAAATTCGTTAGATTACTTAAGTAGTAGTGAATTTGTTCATAAACCTGTCGCATTACTTGCAGTTGCAGGAGGCGGTAAAGGTGGAATTAACGCATTAAACAATATGCGCACTGTTGCTAGAGGGGTATACGCAAATGCCATCCCAAAACAAGTTGTGCTTGATGGACTTCATGTACAAGACGGTGAACTGGGAGAAGATGCAAAACCATTAATTCATGATTTAGTTAAAGAATTAAAAGCATATATGGGTGTATATAAAGAGGTGAAAAAACAACTAGGAGTTGAGTGATATGCCATCTCTGTATAAAGATTCACGCTTGTATTTCATTCTAGGGGCCAATAGCTTATCAGCTATTGGTTCCGGAATTGTTATGATAACGATTCCGTGGTTGTTAATTAAAGAGAGTGGTGGAGATACAACGTTCGGTTATGTTTCCATCATCGCAACTCTGATTATGTTTTTATTAACACCGTTTATTGGGCAAAGTATTGATCGTTTTTCAAGAAAATCTTTATTATTATGTAATGAAGGTATTGGGATAGTCGTTATAGGAATGATGGCTATATGGGGATTTACTGGGCAACCTTATCATTCAATTCACTATATTCTTATATATATAGCAGGGTCATTTTACTATTTATTATTTTATCCTACAATATTTGCGTTCAACCAAGAGATATTTCAAGCAGAACATTATAAAAATTTAAGTGGAACAATGGAAATACAAGGACAGTTAACGCAAGTTATTTCAGGAGCGGCTGCTAGCTTCCTTATTGAAATCATATCTTTAAAATGGATTTTGTTAGTAGATATGTTAACTTTTGCAGGAGCTTTCATCCTTTTCTTATGTATACCGTACGTAAAGAAAAAGGAAGTAAAAAAGAAAGTAACATTTAAGAAGCAATTGTTCGAAGGGATTCATTTCATGCAAAAGCGTCCGAAGTTCTTTTGGTTTTTACTTGCGACTTATATGCCTTTTATCGGTGTTATGATGGCAAATTATTTAATCCCGGTATACATTTCAGATATATTAAAAGCCAGTGCCTCAGTATACGCAATAGAAGGTATGATGTACGGTGTCGGAGCGGTTCTTGCGGGAATAGGTATTCCAATTATGATGAAATATATAAAGATAGAAGTTTCAATCGTCATGACGATGCTCATATATGTAATTTCAATTACCGCAATGATTATTGAACCTTCCGTAATGTTGTTATACGGACTTGCAATTTTTCATGCAATTGGAAATGCAGGTACAAGAGTGGCAAGAAATGTATTGATGATGGAGGAAATTCCAAACGAAGTAATGGGACGGGTAGACAGCTTATTTCGATTAATTGGTACAGGAATACGAATTGTATTATTAATGCTGTTTACAGCTGGTGTTTCTAAAACTGGGGCAATGCTCCCTTTTTACGTATTAAGCTGCATATTGATCTTTTCATTAGGAATCGCTGTGTATTATGTACTTTCACAACGTAAAGTAGGGACGAACGTTTTTAATAAATCAATCGTATAAAAAGTACTTCTGCCTTCCTATCTTTTTCTATATAATAAAAAGAAAGGGAGTGCAAACTTATTTATGAACAAATGGATCTTGCTTATAATCGTATTATTACCACCACTATACATTCTTTATATGACGTTTCGAATGAAGAATGTTGCTCGTGAAAAATTGAGTAATCACTCTCCGTACGTTCTTATATTAGGCGCAAAGTTATTTGGAGATAGACCGTCTTTATCACTTCAAAACCGTTTGGATGTAGCGTTGGAATATTTATATTCCCATCCAGAAGCGAAAGTAATTGTTTCAGGTGGTCAAGGGGAAGATGAAGATATACCGGAAGCTCATAGTATGAGAAACTATTTAATGGTACATGGTATAGAGGAGAGTCGTATTTTAATAGAAGATCAATCTACAAATACGTATGAGAATGTAAAGTTTAGTATGGATTTATATAATGTGAAACATGCGGTAGTTGTAAGTAATACGTATCATTTATATAGAACGAAAATAATTGCAAAGCGTTTAGGCATGAAGATGGAGGCACTAGCTGCTGAAACACCAATGCGATCTAAGAGGAAAATGTATGTACGTGAATATGCTGCAATAATGAAAACAATATTGTTCGACCGTTAGAGCTCAAATGGGAGCTCTTTTTTTGTAGAATAATGCGTATCATTTGAAATGAATTCCATCTTCCATCAAAATAAAGGAAACAACGATAAAGGAGTTGTATTTGTGATTCAATTTAATCATGTGTCAAAAGCGTATGAAGATGGCACGAAAGCAGTGGATTCATTGCATTTAGAAATTAAAAAGGGAGAGTTTTTTGTCCTTATTGGTCCGAGTGGTTGCGGGAAAACAACAACAATGAAAATGATTAATCGTTTAATTGAAACGACTGAAGGATCGATTTTAATCGATGGAAAAGATATTCAACAATATAATATAAACGAACTACGTTGGAATATAGGATACGTGCTGCAGCAAATCGCTTTGTTTCCGCATATGACAATTGCAGAAAATATTGCAGTTGTTCCTGAAATGAGAAAATGGAGCAAAGAAAAAACAAAAGTCCGTGTCGATGAATTGCTACAGATGGTCGGGCTAGATCCAGACGTATATCGCGATCGTATGCCTGATGAATTGTCAGGAGGTCAAAAGCAGCGCGTTGGTGTTGTACGAGCATTAGCCGCAAATCCGAAAATCGTTCTTATGGACGAACCATTTAGTGCGTTAGATCCACTAAGTAGGGAACAGCTTCAAAAGGATATTGTACAATTGCAAAAAAAGATTCAAAAAACAATTGTATTTGTAACGCATGATATGCAAGAAGCGTTATCGCTTGGAGATCGTATTTGCATTATGAAAGAAGGAAAAGTTGTTCAATTAGATACACCAGAAGGAATTGTACATAATCCGAAAAATGAATTTGTAGAGGAGTTCATTGGAAATCGTGGACGACCTTGGTATGAGGGCATGAATATAGGAGATGTAATGCCGCTAGACGATCGCACACGAGTTGAAGGGATTGCTTTATCTTTGCATTCTCCTTTACAAAAAGCACTTATTCGCTTACAAGCTGAAGAATTAGTGCCAGTTGAAGAAAATGGTCAATATGTTGGAGCTCTAACAAGTCGTCATATTGTCAATTACATAGTCGAACAAATGAAGGAAAGAGGCTAAACAGTGACTGATTTTATACAAACGTTCCAAGAACGAAAAATAGAATTACTTACTGCATTAAGTGAGCATTTACAAATATCGCTTATTTCATTATTTTTTGCAGTAATTATTGCAGTGCCGCTTGGCATTTTATTAACGAGAAAAGAACGAATGGAGGAGTTTATTATAGGAACTTCTGCAGTTATGCAGACGGTCCCATCACTGGCATTACTCGGACTTTTAATTCCGTTAGTAGGAATTGGGAAACTTCCAGCTATTATTGCATTAGTTGTGTATGCACTATTACCTATTTTACGAAATACATATACTGGAATAAGGGAGTTAGATGAATCTTTAATCGAAGCAGCGAGAGCTATGGGAATGAATAGCTGGAGAAGACTGTGGAAGGTAGAGCTTCCTCTTGCATTACCAATTATTATGGCCGGTATTCGTACGGCGATGGTATTAATTGTTGGAACGGCTACATTAGCAGCTCTTATAGGTGCTGGTGGGCTCGGTAAACTCATATTGCTAGGTATCGATCGAAATGATCATGCACTTATCATTTTAGGGGCCGTACCAGCCGCGTTACTCGCTTTATTCTTTGATGTAGTACTTCGAGTACTTGAGAGTCCAAAACGCTCTTCTAAGCGTGTTATATTGACGATATGTATTGTTTGTATATTGATTGCTTCTCCATTTCTTTGGAATACACAAAAGAAAGATATTGTTATCGCTGGCAAACTTGGATCAGAACCTGAAATTTTAATTCAAATGTATAAGCAACTTATCGAACAAGATACCGATTTACATGTAGAATTAAAACCAGGTCTTGGAAAAACAGCATTTGTATTTGAAGCATTGAAATCAGGTGAAGTAGATATATACCCTGAATTTTCGGGAACAGCTTTATCTACTTTCGTGAAAGAAGAGCCAAAAAGCACAAATCGGGATGAGGTATATGAGCAGGCTCGCACTGGAATGGAAAAGAAATATGATATGGTGATGTTGAAGCCGATGGAGTATAACAATACGTATGCACTAGCTATGCCAAAAAAAATAGCAGATCAAAATAATATAAATACAATTTCTGATTTAGGAAAAATGGCACAGGATGCGAAAGTAGGATTCACATTAGAATTTGCTGATCGTGAAGACGGTTATAAAGGAATGCAAAAATTATATAACTATAAGTTTTCAAATGTGAAAACGATGGAACCGAAATTACGTTATAGTGCAATTCAATCAGGGGATGTTAATGTAATCGATGCATATTCAACTGATAGTGAACTTGAGCAATACGGACTTAAAGTGCTAAAAGATGATAAAGGATTATTCCCAACATACCAAGGTGCACCGTTATTAAGAAAAGAGACGTTACAGAAATATCCTGAACTTGAAAAAGTATTAAATAAATTATCTGGGAAGATTACAGATGAAGAAATGCGAAAAATGAATTATGAAGTAAATGTGAATGGTAAAGGTAGTGAAGAAGTAGCAAAACAATTTTTACAAAAAGAGAATTTACTTCGGTAATTTTACAAGGAATATACAAATTTATATGTATGAAATGACCGTTCATTACAAAATGAACGGTTTTTTTGTGCATACTTATACATTTTTTCAAAAAAGTATTCCATTTTTCTTCATTTTCTTTTAGAATAAGTAATGTTTTCCTGAAAAAATATAAGAGAAACGTCTATTAGAGAAAAAGGTGACTTTAATAGTTGAACGAACATAACACCTAGAATGACAGATGGGGTGGTACAAATAGAAAAGAAGTTAGGATTTTTTCCATTAATTGCATTAGTAGTCGGAACAATGGTTGGTGGCGGTGTTTTTAGTTTACCGCATGATTTAGCAGTCGGAGCAAATAGCGGCTCTATAATAATTGGCTGGTGTATTACAGCGATGGGAATGATTCCACTCGCGCTCGTATATCAAACGTTAGCAAGACAAAAACCAGAGCTTGAGGGCGGAATTTATAGTTATGCACGTGCTGGTTTCGGTGAATATATTGGATTTAACAGTGCTTGGGGATACTGGTTAGCAGGAATTTTAGGAAACGTTGCAACAATCATGTTACTGTTTAGTACATTAGGTTATTTCTTCCCAATTTTTAAAGGTGGAAATAATGTTGCGTCTATCGTAGGAGCATCACTTTTATTATGGACACTTCATTTTCTAATTTTATTTGGAATTCGTGAAGCATCTATTATGAATGTTATTGCAACGATAGGGAAATTAGTTCCAATCGTATTATTTATTGTTGTAATGGTAACAGCGTTTCGCTGGGATACATTTACACATGATTTTTGGGGAGAAGGAACGATCTCAGTTTCCTCTATACTTGGTCAAGTGAAAAATACAATGCTTGTAACTCTTTGGGTTTTCATTGGGGTTGAAGGAGCGGTTGTATTATCTGGTAGAGCGAAAAATAGCCGAGATGTTGGTAAAGCGACAGTACTTGGACTTATTTTAGTAATGTCTATTTATATTTTAATTTCTGTCTTGTCAATGGGAGCGATGTCAAGAGGAGAGCTTTCCGTGTTAGAAACTCCGTCAATGGGACATGTATTAGAGCATGTTGTTGGGACATGGGGCGCAGTTGCAATTAACATCGGGTTAGTTGCTTCACTTGTAGGTACGTTAATAGGCTGGTTTTTACTTGTTTCTGAAATTTCCCACGTAGCAGGAAAAGATGGCGTGTTTCCGAAAGTCTTTACGAAAACAAATAAAAAACAAACGCCACATATGGCATTATGGATTTCAAATGGCGTTGCCCAAATTATATTTATAATCGTTCTGTTTTCAGAATCGACATATCAAATTATGTATTTCATAGCGTCAACATCAATTTTAGTACCATATTTATTATCAGCGTTATTCCAATTCAAATTAGTTATTACAAACGAACTAAAAGATGCAAAAGTAAAAAACGGCTCGTTAGCTTTAATTGCTTCTATTTATTCTGTATGGCTTCTATATGCAGCAGGTTTGAAAAATTTATTACTTGTTTCAATCGTATATGGAATCGGGATTATTGTTTACGTGTATGCAAGAAAAGAAAAAGGAAATCGTTGTTTTAGAGGTATTGAGAGATATGTAATGTGGGCAATTGTTATTGCAGCTATCACATCAATCTATATGTTATTGACTGGAAATATAAAAATGTAAAAGTCCTTTTAAATAAAGGGCTTTTTTCTTTGTCTAGAGAATATTTAATACATAAGATATTCAGGAGGGATGAAAATGGAAGAAAAAGAACAGTTAACCAGAATAGTTGATTTAGCGAGTGAAGTAAGGAAAGTATTAGTGCAAGAATCCTTTTTTAATCATCATCCTGAACTACGAGGAGTGATTGAAAATTTAGCAAGTGCTGTAGAGAATTTGGCGGAATTACAGCAAAATACAGATGAAAACGCTGAAGATCGATTACGATATGTACTTGCTAAAATGAAAATTGCACATAATGCCATTTTACAAGAGAAAAAAGCATTTCCATCTCATTAATATACGTTTTCATTTTGAACCTGGCGGATAACGTCAGGTTTTTTGTTTCTAGTTTTTCGTTTCTCTCATACACTAAGAATAGTATGAAAAAAAGAAGGTGATGAAGATGAAATTACATAAAGCTCTTCAGCCAAGTTTTATAAAAAGAATGTACTATATGAGGTTTATCGGAAAGTTTACAAAAGCAGAGAGAGAGAAGAATGGAGAGAACTTCTTTGTACAATGCCTATCGCCAATACCATTTACGTTACAAGAGCAATTAAAAAATGAACCATACGTATTTGAAGGTTTATGTAGCAATAAAAAGAATGAAAAAGTCTTTTCGGAATTAAAGAAAAGAAAATTAGAAAAGCAACTGGTTATGTTTCGTCTCTATTACGAGAGAGGACATATATATGTGGAGTTAATTTGTGCAGAAGAACCGCGAGAAATGGCTAATGGCTATAAAATGATTCCAGTACCTAAAGTTTCTGAATACAAAAAAGGAGAATCTTTAGAAAGAAAACTTGGAAATGGCTATTTGTCATTTCTAATGCCAAAATATCCGAAAGACTTTGAGCCTCCTGAATTATTGTGGCACGATGGAAGGTTATATGGAAATATATCTTTAAAGTCATCATCAATTAGCTCAATTGCCTATTTTGAACAGCAGCGGGAATGTAAGTATATAGACTTTAATGACTGGGTGAAGCATGTAGAAATAGCGGTAGAAGATCAATTGTATTTTGTAAGTAATCACATGTATGAGCAATTAAAAAAACGAATGACTGAAGAAGGTAAGCGTGTAGAAGTAGAGGAAATAAAAGTGCACAAGGATGAATGGGAATGGGATGAGCGTGAATCCGTCTTTTTACAGTATGTAAAAAGTTTTGTACGTAATAAAGGGCTATATTTGGATGAAACGGACATTTATAATTTCCATATAAGTGCGAAAACAAATATGTTGACGATTCTTGGTGGTATACCAGGCGCCGGGAAATCCCGTTTTGTGCAAGCTTATGCAGAAGCACTTGGATTACAGTATGGGGAAGAATTGGTGTGGATTCCGATTTCACCATCGTATCAAGAACCACATGATTTACTTGGTTATCTTCACCCAAATGGTACTTTTATTGAAAGTGAAACAAAATTAGTTAGGGCGTTAATGAAGGCAAAAGAAAATCAAAATCAGCTTTATATAATCGTTTTTGATGAAATGAATATGTCACATATTGAGCATTGGTTTACTCCATTTCTATCTGTTCTTCAACTTGAAAAGCAAAACCGTATTTTAAATTTGTATGAAGGTGTACAAGAAAAAGAAAATCCAATTCCACCAACAATTGAAATTGGTGAAAATATTATATTTGTAGGTACAGTAAATTTTGATGAAACAACGAAAGAGCTCTCAGATCGATTATTAGATCGGACGAATTTAATAACGTTACAAAAGATTCCGTTTTGTGAGATGTGTATGGAACAAGAGAAAATTGTATTACAACCACCTTTGAAAGTAACTGCAGGAGAATTTCGTATAAGTTGGGTCAGAAATAAAGCGATGATCGAGGTGTTTTCTGAAGAAGAGTTAGAGCTATTAGATAAGTTACATGTTGTATTGTCATCACACGATATGTCAAAGGGAATTTCATTTCGATGTGCAAACGCAATCGCTACTTATTTGCAAAATATACCGTTTCAAAATAATCATTCCTATATGATCAGTAGAGAAGAAGGATTTGATTTACAAATCAAGCAGCGTGTATTGACGAAAATAAGAGGGACTGAAATGATGGTGGGCTCTTTACTTTCTGAAGAAGTAAAAAGGGGGGCGACATTAGTACCTCTTTTACAATCGCAACTTGCAAACAGAGTATCTACATTTGAACACTCTTTAGCATATATAAGAGAAAAGCGTAGAGAACTGGAGTTGTATGGCTATGCAAAATGAAGGGCGATATGAAACAGAAATCGTTGATACGAAAGAAACACTCCCTTTTTTATTAAAGTTAATCATTGGATCGGAGGCAAAAGGGGAATATATATTATTAAATCGTCTTTGTACATCTACTACAGCATTAGTTCAATGTATTTATAAAGTACAAGAATTAAAACCAATTAGATTGCATTACCATTATGAAAGTCCAATGAATATTACTTTTATATGGAATAAAGTATATGAGGGACAGAAAAATATAAAGGAATCAAAATATGAAATAAATGAAAAAAAACAAAAGGTATTAATATATGAACATGGAAAAACGGAATTCTTTTATCCATGGCGTTGTGGCTTATATCATTTTGAAGTGAATATAGAAGATAAAACGTATTATGGCGCTTTTCAAGTCGTTCCAAAAAATTTTTTTGATGATCAATTTGAAATGATTCAAAACTATGTAAAGTCAATTTTAAATGAGTTGATTTTAGATAGAGGTTATTATAAAAAGACTTTCTCTGCACTCAGTGATATTGAAGATTCTTCTTATTTAGTGTTACTTAGAAAGTTGCCGCAAAAAATGAAAAAGATAAAGCAAATTTTTAAGAAAATAGAATTGAGTTCAAATTTTATACATGAATATAAATGGGAAGAAAAGGAGCGTAAAGCAACGAGAAAAGGAGCCATAGTGGCGGAAAGAAAACCTTATGCAAAAAAATATAATCGTAAGTTTATAGAACAAAAAAATAGTAAGGAAAATGCTTTTCTTAAATTTAAAGCGATGCAATTTAATCTCTATTTACTTGAAGCTGAAAGTTTTTTACGTCAAACAATTGAAATATTAGAAAGAGCAAAAAAGAAGAAATCAGAAGAATTTCAGGCTGTAAAAACGATTATACAAACAATTGAGCGTAATGGATCAGTGACCGATAGAGAAAAACAAAAATATAAAAATATACATTTACTAAAAGAGGCGGATTTGCGAAAAAGTTCTATGAAGATACAAGAATATAAGATATTAGCACATTTTGTACATGAAAGTGTACAATACTTTCAAACTTTAATGCATTCTCCATTTTGGAGGGAAGTTTCCGAAACGGGTAACATGAACTCACATAATTTACCGATACCACATCAACAACTACTACAGCATTTAGATTTACTTCCACAATATACAGATCAATCTCCTTCTTTATTATTTGTTTATAAACCAACATTTTTAGTGTATGAATATTACGCTTTTTTTATCGTTATTTCCATGTTAGAGCAAATTGGTTTTGAGGCTATAAATTCCATCCGTGAACAAATACAAGAACATTTTTATGTAGATGGATTACAGGATGGAACGACAGTTGTTTTACACCGAGAGGATATGAGAGTACATGTCGCATTCAATGATTTAATTGAAACACATCCTCTTATTGCATTAAGTAAAGGGAGTAATTTTTATAATGGAGAAGATACGAAGAAGCCAGATATTCGTTTAGACTGTTATATAAAGGAAGAAGGGAAATACGTATATCAATCTTCTATTATTATTGAAGTGAAGTATAGCCCGATGTACAATATTTTTCAGCACGTTGGAAATACGAAAGCAACTGAGCAAATGTATAAGTATTGGTCTATCAAATATGTAGAAGAACAGGATGGAAAGAGAGTCTATTATCGAAGGGCCATTTATGAAGTTATTTGTGTATATCCAGGAAGTCATATGCATAGTAAAAAAATTGAGTCCGGGTGTGGTGTGTTCTTGCAATTATATCCATATAAAACGAAACAAGGGGAAGAGAAATTAGCCGGCAAACATGGGATGGTACAAATTTTTGAGAAGTGGTTAAAAAGCATGAAGAAGTAAAAGAAATCCTTTTTTATAAAGGATTTTTTTAGATTAAGAAGAATTATATGCAGTATAGAAGGAAGCTTCATATGATTTGAATTTGAAAGTAATATAGACATGGTGTTAGAAGAACGGTACATGAGGGATAAAAGACGATTAAGATGGAATTTAATTCATTTTGCAGAATATAATAAGTCGTAAATATTTTTAGTTGCATACGAAGATGTGTTCTTATATGATAGATAGTGAAAGCGTTATCAAAAACAGAGCGGCGATGGGAAAGGCGGGGAAATATGTTCCAGCGGGTTCAAACAAAGGAAGAACATTTTTGGTTCGAGCAACTATGGGGAGATTTTTGTGAAGAAAGAAACTTAATGTTCGTAGAACGTAATTTAAATCCATCACGATTTTTATTAATAGAAGATGAACATCATATCGGTACAGTAGAATGTATTAAGTATACGGTACCAGAGCAATCAAATTCTGAGTTTTTCTATCCGTTTTCTAAAAATGATTTAGTAAAAGATTTGAAAAATGTATATGAAATAGGCAAGTTAAGTATTGCGAAAACGTCTCGTGGGAGAGGACACTTCAAAAGACTAACAGCTATTTTATTTATGCATGCATTAGAAACGAAAGCAGAATGGTATATTGCAGCAGTTACAAAAAGAATGTATATGTATTTAGTAACACTTGGTTTTCCAATTGAACCGATAGATAAGCCATTTCAGTTTCATGATACTTTACAAGGTGTACCAGTACGAATTCATGCCCGGAAAGGGGCTACGCATTTGTATTCTTTAAAAGAATTTCGAGATGTAATTCAAGGGAATGCTCATGCACAGGCATTAATCGCAGAATACAGTAAAAATATTATGTTAACCAAATAAAGCGAAATAAATATATGTAATAAAGAGAATGCTATTTTAATATGAAATCATTTTTCATGAAAAAAGACCCTTATTATTGTAATAAGGGTCTAAAAGTTATAATCCAAATATACTAAAAATCATTTTGCGGCGCTTCGGTTTCTTTTCGCGTTCATATGTTGGTTTAGTATCGGGAGTTATATATATTGGCTCTTCTTTCTTGAGTGTAGCCTCTAGCTTTTGAATTCGCTCTAACATTTCCTCCATTTCACGACGATGTTGTAAAAGTTGATACGTAACAACATCATTTGCCTTATCTTGCATCTGTTCTTCCATTCGATCTAGTCTTCTTGTAATTGTGTTTAATTGAGCTGCTAATTGCTCAAAATCATGCGATGATATGTTTTGAACAATTGTATTTACTTGCGTTTTTAATTCTACAACATCGTTTGATGATGTTTTTGGAGTTGGGTGAGAGTTTGGAGACTGCTCTATTTGTGAAAGATGGTATTCTAACATTCGATCTAAATCTTCTTGTGTAAAAATAAAGTGACCATATTTATTTTTTTCTATCGTAAGATTTAATTGTTGTGCAATCCGGACAACAGCCTTTGGGCTAACACCTAATTTTTTTGCGATAAATGGTGTTTTATATTCCAAAATAATCCCTCCTATATATATCCTGTTGAATGATTTCGATCTATGAAGGAAGTTCCCTTCAAGTGTGACAAAAGAAGTGTGGAATCGGCAAAGAAAGTGTTTTTTCACGAAATGAAGCTATGAAGAATATATCGTGTATATAAAAATGTTTTATTGTAAGATTTAGAATCATTTGACTGAGGGAAATGAATTAGATTATCATAATGATAAATATCTTTTTTATGTATGCATATAATATATAAAAAGGTGGTTGCTAATGTAGAATTTTGTTAGAGTATTAGAATGCTTACTTCACTTGAATAAAATTAAGTAGGAGGTGGCTTCCTTGCTTACAATGTAAGTAAGGAGAAGTATTTGGACATATATAGTATAAGTATAGTGATTGTTTTAATTGCCTTAACGGCATTTTTCGTTGCAGCAGAATTTGCAATTGTTAAAGTGCGAAGTTCACGAATTGACTATTTAATTGCAGAAGGAAATAATCGCGCAACATCTGTCAAAACAGTCATTACAAACTTAGACGAATATTTATCTGCTTGTCAGCTAGGAATTACAGTTACAGCTCTGGGGATTGGGTGGTTTGGTAAACCTGCGTTAAAGCAAATGTTTGACACGCTTTTTGTGAATTTGAACATTTCTACTCAACTGGCAGACATTTTTGCTGTAATTTTAGTATTTTTGTTTATTACATTCTTACATGTTGTAATAGGGGAATTGGCCCCAAAAACTTTCGCGATTCAAAAAGCTGAACAAGTGAGTTTATTTGTTGCTAAACCGTTAATTTTCTTTTATCGTATGGCGTTTCCATTTATTTGGATCCTGAATGGATCAGCTCGAATTATTACGAAATTGTTAGGGCTGAAACCACCGAAAGGGCACGATGAGGTTCATTCAGAAGAAGAATTACGGTTATTAGTTTCAGAAAGTTACAAAAATGGAGAGATTAATCAATCTGAATATAAATATGTAAATAAGATCTTTGAATTTGATGATCGTATCGCAAAAGAAATAATGGTACCCCGAACTGAGATGCATATTATTAGTAAAGAAATGCCTGCTGAAGAAGCTTTGCAAAAAATGTCTCGGGAGAAATATACGAGATATCCAGTTGTAGATGGAGACAAAGATCACGTAATAGGCTTTGTAAACTTTAAAGATATTTTCACTGATTTTGTGCAGCATAATGCAGTAAGTAATAAGAAAGTAGAGCAGTATATTAGGCCAATCATTTTAGTTATCGACTCTATCCCAATACACGACTTATTTGTAAAAATGCAAAAAGAAAGAACGCATATTGCCATATTGATAGATGAATATGGTGGTACATCTGGACTTGTTACAGTTGAAGACATTTTAGAAGAAATAGTGGGAGATATTCAAGATGAGTTTGATACAGATGAACAGCCAGAAATTCAACAAGTTAGTGAAACGAAAACAATTCTAGAGGGAAAAGTGCTTGTTAGTGAAGTGAATACGTTATTAGGTTTAACGATTGATGATAATGGTGTTGATACAATAGGTGGCTGGATTTTAACGAAAAATATAGAAATTGCTGAAGAGGATTTCATTGAAATTGAAAATTATAAGTTTTGTGTGAAAGAATTAGATGGACACTATATAAAGAGACTAGAAGTGACAAAAACTGTAGAATCAATTGTTATTTTAGAAGATGAAAAACAAATTAAATTTCAAGAACAAATTAGTTCGTAGACTCTGCTATATGGCAGAGTTTTTTTGAGCATAATGTTTTTGACAGAATAAGGGCTATGATACAATGGCATAAGTCAGACCTTTCACTAGGTGAAGTATTGTTGTATACATATATTTGGAAGGAGAAGAATTATGAAAAAGCATTTATATATAAACGGAGATTGGAAGTCTGTAAACACGTATAAACCATTATACGCACCATATTCTGAAGAAACGTTAGCGGAAATTGCACAAGGAACGGAAGAAGATGTACAAGAGGCTGTTACTGCTGCAAAAAATGCAATGAAAAAAATGAATACATTATCTGCATATGATCGTGCGACTATTTTAGAAAAGGTTGCACAAAAAATGGATGAAAGAAGAGAAGAATTTGCAGAAATTATTGCAAAAGAGGCTGCAAAACCAATTCGTGCTGCGAGGGGAGAAGTAGATCGTACCGTTCAGACATACAAATTTGCGGCGGAAGAAGCGAAGCGTATATACGGTGAGACACTGCCACTTGATGCAGCACCTGGTGCAGATGGACGTATTGCATACACAATACGAAAACCGATTGGGGTTATAGGAGCTATTACACCATTTAATTTCCCATTAAATTTAGTGGCACATAAAGTCGGCCCTGCAATTGCTGCTGGAAATACAGTTGTGTTAAAGCCAGCTGATCAAACGCCATTATCGTCTTATGCATTAGTTGAACTATTTGAAGAGGCAGGATTGCCAAAAGGAGCTTTAAATATTATTTCTGGTCCTGGTTCAACTGTAGGTGAGGCACTAGTTACAAATGATGATGTTGCTTCCATTACTTTTACGGGAAGTCCGAAAGTTGGAATCGGAATTAAGGCAAAGGCTGGGCTAAAGCGAGTTACGTTAGAACTAGGATCAAACGCTGCTGTTATTATTGATGAAGATGTAGAATTAACAGATGAATTAATTGAACGTGTAAAATGGGGTGCATTTGTTAATAATGGACAAGTTTGTATTTCGGTACAACGTGTTTTTGTACATGAAAAGAGAATGGATGAATTTCTTTCAAAGCTAAAGAAAGCGATGGAAACAGTTGTTGTGGGTGATCCATTACTTGAAGAAACGGATGTATCGGCTTTAATTTCGAAAAAAGATGTAGAGCGGATTGAAATGTGGGTGCAAGAAGCTATTAAGGAAGGGGCAGCTGTTTTATACGGTGGTAAGAAACATGATGCAAGGATTTTTGAACCAACTGTATTAACAAATGTTCCAGAGTATGTATCTGTACAGTGCCAAGAAGTATTTGGTCCACTTATGACAGTAAATACATTTAAAGAATTTGATGAAGCAATAGAGCAAGTAAATCATTCACGTTACGGTCTACAAGCAGGTGTATTTACAAATAATTTGTTTAAAGCAATGCGTGCAATTGATGAGTTAGAAGTTGGTGGTGTCATGATTAATGACATTCCAACGTTCAGGGTAGATCATATGCCATACGGTGGTGTGAAAGAAAGCGGCACAGGGCGTGAAGGAATTAAATATGCAATAGAAGAGATGACAGAAATGAAATTAGTCTGTATTAAAAAATAAAGTAGATCGAGCTAAAACATCGTAATAAAAAACGAGCAGGAAATGTTTACGATTCCATACTCGTTTTTTATTGTTTGTTTTATGTTTTTCGATACGATTTCATTTAATCAAGTGTACCTTTTACTTCATTTCTTGTTTGAAAATAGCATCTTCTACATAAATTTGTTCTTTGTCAACAGCTGTACTATGGGATAATACTAAACCGATGGGTGTTTCTATACCTTTATTTTGAACAATTGTAAAAGGAACATTTTTTTCATTTGCTAATTTAATGTATTTTGATAAATGTGGGTAAGCAATGCCACCATTTAGGAATATTTGTAATGATTGAGAAGAGCGCATGCTACTAGCTACTTCAGAATATACATTACTTTGCATTACTTGACCGATAGTTAAAGCGATTTCTACACGCTCACGTAATGTAGTTAAATACATATTACGTTCTTCTGGTTTGTTCTGCTTTTGGCCGTAAATGCCTTCTTGGAGATAATCTTCCACATTTTTATTTACCATATTTTTCACACCTTTCATTTTCTATTGTACGAAAGAATGAGGCAGGATGCAAAAAAAGTCGCATCGAATGTAAAAAAAATTGAATGAAAGGAAGGAAAATAGAATGTATCAATCTAAACAATTAATAAAGGCATTAAAAATTTTATCAACACATATTAACAAAATGTGACAATAATCTATTAACGAATCGCATTTTTTGTGTTAATATTCAAAATATAAAGGGTGTTCGTCGTATGGAAATGGAGGGAATGGGGGTTTTTCCAATCGATAAGGATATTAAAGAAGTATTTTGTTCGCACTTGAAAAACAACAGGCACCAATTCGTTGAGAACTGGAAAAACAAAATGATAATTTCCGATAAAGATCCATTTAAACTAGAAGCAGTTCAAAATGGAGAGGATTTATTAGAGTTAATTATCGAACTTACAATGGAAGAAAAAGATATAGATTATCTTCAGCCATTATGCGAGAAAATTGCTATTGAACGTGCAGGAGCAGATGCGAATATTGGAGATTTTGTTTATAATGCAAACGTGGGAAGAAATGAGCTTTTTGAAGCGATGTGTGAATTAGAGGTTAGCGCACGTGAATTGAAACCAATTATGGCTCAAATACATACTTGTTTTGACAAATTAATTTATTATACTGTTTTAAAATACTCGGAAATTATATCAAGAAATTTAGAGGAAAAACAGCAATATATTAACGAAACACATAAAGAAAGGCTGACGATATTAGGGCAAATGTCAGCTAGTTTTGTACATGAATTTCGTAACCCACTTACTTCGATTATGGGATTTGTCAAATTATTAAAGGCAGATCATCCGAGTTTATCGTATTTAGATATTATTTCGCATGAATTAGACCAATTAAACTTTCGGATTTCGCAATTTTTACTCGTATCAAAAAAAGAAATGTGGACGGAATCAGAACAATTTTGGCTTAATGATTTGTTTCAAGATATTATACAGTTCTTATATCCGAGTTTGGTTAATGCAAATGTATCGATTGAAAAGAATTTGCCGTACCCAATTCCGCTTGTTGGTTATCGGAGTGAAGTGAGACAAGTATTTTTAAATATATTAATGAACTCAATTGACGCTCTTGAATCGATAAAAGAAGAACGAAAAATTATTGTTGATGTATTTGAAGAAGATCAGGCAATTCGAATTGTAATAAAAAATAATGGACCAATGATTCCAGCTGAAAATGTAGAAACGATTTTCGAACCATTTGTAACTACTAAAAAGTTAGGAACTGGTATTGGGTTATTTGTATGTAAACAAATTGTAGAAAAACATAATGGGTCCATCATGTGTCGTTCAGATAACGATTGGACAGAATTTCAAATTGAGTTTCAAAAATAAACAGTCTACACCAAATGAATGGTGTAGACTGTTTTAATTTGTAAGGATAACGGCTTCTAATTTAGGATCCTTCGTTGAATAACCTAAAATTGAAATGGTATAAATGATGTTCGGTTCGACTTTGAAATTCGGTATAGTTAGCAAGACACTTGCATTATCTGCGAGTGAAACTTCAATATCTGCTGTACCAGGGCTAACTTCTAAAAAATCTGTAATTTGTTTAAAGAGTACATTTTCAAATAAATGATCTCCACCTTTTAAACTTACATTTACAACAGGGGTATCCGGAGAAAAATGTGCAAAGCGTATTTTTGCTTGACCAGCTGGTAAATGTGTATTATCAAGCATAGGTTGTAATTGTAGATGATTGTCACTATTTATTGCGGCAAAAGTATAAGAGTGATTTCCCATTATCGGTACTAAAGCTGAAAAGATGGGAGTTTCATTGTCGACAGGAACAATATCTATACGGTATTTACCTTGTACTAATGTTAAATAGGGACTAAATTGTTTAAATGAAATATTTTTAATAACCTTTTGTCCGTTTACTAAAATGTCAACCGCAGGTGTATTGGAAGCTGAGTGAAAAAACCTTATATGTGATGGTAAAGCAGCTTCTTGTGAATCTCTTTTTTCATATGCCTGTACAAGTTTCGTAAGCGCATCATAATATTTCATATATAGTTCTACATATTTTTTCGGATTATGAAATTGATAGTAACGAGCGAGCTGTTCGTAACGTGCAGCTTCTTGTCCATATTTTTCGATTTCAGATTGAGACATGAACATTCCTCCTTTGTCATCATTAACACTATATGCTTAGCAAGAAAGAGGTTATGCAAAAAAATTGTTTCTAAAAGGAGGAAAGTTGAAAATAAGTAAAAAATATTGCTTATGGTAAGTGTAGTTTAGGTGAACGAGAGTTATAAATTTCTAGAGGACACAATAATATTTCCTCCAAATGAGCTGATGAAGTTCGGATTATGAAATGAAGACTTAAGAGTGAAATAAGTGAAATATCGAAAACATGTCCAAAATTCTTAGAAAACTAGGGATTTTTTAAATTATGGGCGAATACACATACAAAGTGATAATTGTCCTACATAAATTATAAAGGAAAGGTAATTTGAAATTGAGGAAAGGAATGAAATATTGGGATGGGGATATCCCGCAAGGATTTGAGAGTGGAGTTATGGACGATTTTGTGCTTTAGGCTGTAGGATGAAATTTGAATTTGTAATGCTATTGTTTCTATTTACGTTAGCAAGTGAAGGTATTAACTGATAAAAGAGCGTCGTGCCGAACTGATTAATGTGGTTAATCGGTTCTTTTTTTAATGTATAAAACGGATGATGATGTATGTGAAATCTTGGTTTCTTTAAAATAATTGCTATGCATTTAGTGGGATTAATTGTCGAGATTTGTTTGAAAATATGCAATATAAAGTAGGAGAATAGGAAGGAGTTTAAAGGGAGTTTCGTCGAAGTTTACACAATGTCGGCAATTGAGGGAAGCTGACATTATGTTAAGAAAACATGTAGTGAAACATTTATTTTATATAAAGGAGGGTTAGTTGAGCGTATAAATAAGGGGTGGTCTTCGAATTTAGTTCTGAATTTTCTGTTTTTGAAGTTGATATTAAGCACTCATTTGTATATTTTATAATAGTTTTTTGATAAAATCACTGCTTTCGCAGAGGGTTCTTTTTTATGAAAGAAACGTCAATTTTCTTCATATATATATACAAATTGGAGAAATGGGGGAGCGCTATGCGCGATTACTTAATTAAACCACTTGTTGGTCAGCCGTATCCAATGATTTCACATGGAAAAGGTGTGTATTTGTATGATCAAAACGGAAATAAATATTTTGATGGCTCGTCAGGGGCAATTACGGCAGGTATTGGGCATGGCGTAAAGGAGATTGCGGACGTTATCAAAAAGCAAGCAGAGGAGATTGCTTTCGTTTATAGATCACAGTTCACGAGTGAACCAGCTGAAAAATTAGCGAAGAAATTAAGCGATTTAAGTGTAGGAGATTTGAACTGGAGCTTTTTTGTAAATAGTGGTACGGAAGCAAATGAAACAGCTATGAAAATTGCAATCCAGCATTTTCAAGAGCGAGGTATTCAAGGGAAACATAAAATTTTGTCACGATGGATGAGTTATCACGGTATTACGATGGGAGCCTTATCAATGTCTGGGCATCCACTGCGCAGACAACGTTTCGTGTCAATTTTAGAAGATTATCCAACTATTCCAGCTCCATATTGTTTTAGATGTCCGGTGCAAAAGGTATATCCAACTTGTCAGCTTGCTTGTGCGACTGAACTAGAAAGATCAATTGAAAGAATTGGTGCAGAACATATCGCAGCTTTTATCGCTGAACCGATTATCGGAGCAGCTGGAGGCGCAGTCGTCCCGCCGAAAGAATATTATAAAGTTATTAAAGATATTTGTAGTCATTACGATATTCTATTTATTGCCGATGAAGTAATGACTGGACTTGGTCGTACTGGTGCTTGGTTTGCGATGGAGCATTGGGGTGTAGAACCGGATATTATGACTCTTGGTAAAGGTTTAGGAGCTGGATATACACCGATGGCAGCGACGATTGTAAGTGACCGTGTTATGGAGCCAATTTTACGAGGATCACGTTCAGTTATGAGTGGGCATACGTTAAGTGCAAATCCATTATCAGCAGCAACAGCTCTAGCTGTTATTGAGTATATGGAGAAACATAATCTACCTGAAAAAACAGCAGAAAAAGGAGAGTATTTAATAAAAGGACTACAAAAAGTTCAACAACAATCGACAATCATTGCTGATGTACGCGGAAAAGGTTTGCTGATTGGAGTAGAATTGCAACCGTTTACAAAGGCGTCAGAACTTATTTCGGTTGCAGCTAAAAATGGTCTTCTTTTATACCAAGCTGTTTCAGGGCAAGCAGGAAAAGAAGATAGTGCACTGCTTGTAGCACCGCCAATGACAACTACATATTCCGAGTTAGATGAATTACTTTCAATTTTTGCAAAAAGTGTAGAAGAAATGATGCAAAAAGGAGGGCATAGTATCGCATGACAACTATTACGAATACATTCGGTAAATTAAAAGAAATAGAGGAAGTAATTTCTTTGTTCCACGATGATATGACATTAATGTTTGGAGGATTTGGGGGGATTGGATCCCCTCCATCTTTGATACAGGCGATTTTAGAAAAAGGAGTTACAAATTTAAATTTAATAGGAAATGACACGGGATTTCCTGATGTAGGAATCGGTCGTCTTGTTACGAATGAAAGAGTAAAATCATTAGTTACCTCACATATTGGTTCAAATCCAAATGCAGGGAGACAGCTAAACGAAGGAAGGTTACAAATCGAGTTTTCCCCTCAAGGAACATTAGCAGAGCGTATTCGCGCTGGTGGTGTAGGACTTGGAGGCGTATTAGTTGATGTAGGTGTTGATACGATTGTAGAAGAGGGAAAACGTACAGTTGAAATGAATGGTAAGACATATTTAGTTGAAACAGCATTAACTGCTGAGGTTGCAATTGTATATGCGAAAAAAGCGGATCCGTTTGGTAATCTTGTGTTTGATAAAAGCGCTCGTAACATGAACCCTCACGTAGCAATGGCAGGGGATATAACGATTGTAGAAGCAGAGGAGATCGTTCCACTTGGAAGTTTAGATCCAGAAGAAATTGTTGTCCCAGGAGTATTTGTAAATTATATCGTACCGTCGGAAGGAGTGAATTGGAAATGGGTATGGGCGTAGAAGTGAGAGATAAGATTGCTAGGCGCGCAGCGAAAGAAATACAAAATGGTATGATTGTAAATTTAGGTATTGGTATACCATCGCTTGTACCGAATCATCTTCCTGACGATATAAACGTTATGTTTCATGCGGAAAATGGAATTGTAGGTATGGGACCTACGCCAAGCAAAGGGAATGAAGACGAAAATTTATGTAACGCAGCAGGTTTACCAACTTCTCTTATTACAGGAGCGAGTTATTTTGATAGCTGCACAGCGTTTGGGATGATTCGAAAAGGTTTATTAGACATAACGATTCTTGGTTCATTACAAGTAAGTGAGAATGGTGATTTAGCCAACTGGATTGTCCCAGGAAAACGCGTTCCAGGTATTGGGGGAGCGATGGATTTGGCACAAAAAGCGAAGCGGGTCGTTGTTGTAATGAATCATGTCGATAAATACGGAAATGCAAAAATTGTTTCGGAGTGTACATTACCGTTAACTTCAAAGAAATGTGTAGATTTAATTATTACAGATATGGCAGTTATGGAAGTGACGGAGGATGGACTCATTTTACAAGAGTTAATGAGCCCATACACAGTGGAAGATATAAAACAACATACAGAAGCTGATTTCAAAATTGACTCTAACTTACTAGTAATTGAATGAGGGGAGATGTAATATATGGAGCAATTAAAAAAGAAAATTTGTGATTATATCGAGAGTCATGAAGAGGAAAGCGTAAAATTTTTAAAACGATTAATTCAAGAAAAGAGCGTATCTGGTGATGAGAGTGGTGCGCAGGCAATTGTGATTGAAAAATTACGTGAGCTAGGTTTAGATCTAGATATTTGGGAACCATCCTTTTCTAAAATGAAAGATCATCCTTATTTTGTATCACCGCGTACAAGTTTTTCAGATAGCCCGAACATAGTGGCAACCCTTAAAGGAAGTGGCGACGGAAAATCTATGATATTAAATGGACATATTGATGTCGTGCCAGAAGGAGATGTGAATCAGTGGGACCATCACCCTTATAGTGGTGAGCAAATAGGGAATCGTATATATGGTCGTGGAACAACGGATATGAAAGGCGGAAACGTCGCACTAATGCTTGCGATGGAAGCCATTATTGAATCTGGTATTGAATTAAAAGGAAATATTTATTTTCAAAGTGTAATAGAAGAAGAAAGCGGCGGGGCAGGAACATTAGCGACTATATTACGAGGATATAAAGCGGATGGTGTCATTATTCCAGAACCGACAAATATGAAGTTTTTCCCGAAACAACAAGGGTCCATGTGGTTTCGTCTACATGTGAAAGGCAAAGCAGCACATGGTGGAACGCGTTATGAAGGAGTAAGTGCAATTGAAAAAAGTATGTTTGTTGTAGAGCATTTGAGAAAATTGGAAGAGAAGAGAAATGGTCGAATTACAGATCCATTATTTAAAGGAATCCCGATTCCAATTCCAATTAATATTGGAAAAATTGAAGGTGGGAGCTGGCCAAGTTCTGTTCCTGATTCGTTAATTTTAGAAGGAAGATGTGGTATTGCGCCGAATGAGACTATAGAGGCAGCAAAAGAAGAGTTCGATAATTGGATCGCTGAATTAAATGATGTGGACAATTGGTTTGTTGAAAATCCTGTAGAAGTAGAATGGTTTGGGGCGAGATGGGTTCCTGGTGAACTAGAAGAAAATCATGAGTTAATTACGACACTTGAGCATAACTTTGTTGAAATCGAAGGGAACAAACCGATTATTGAAGCGTCTCCTTGGGGGACTGATGGAGGTTTATTTACACAAATCGCAGGCGTACCAACGATAGTATTTGGTCCAGGAGAGACAAAAGTAGCACATTATCCAAACGAATATATAGAAGTTGATAAAATGATAGCTGCCGCAAAAGTTATTGCATGTACATTACTAGATTGGTGTGAGGTGAAAAAATGAAATACTATGAATCTTTTAGAGAACAGACGAATGGCTATACAGTAGAAGGCGTATTAGACTATTTTAATAAACGTATTCGAGTAGACCACTACACAGGAAATATTGAGAGGATTATAAAAACAATTGACGAATTAGCAGAGAAGCATTCTTTCACTAAATGTATTATTAAAGGAAAGGGAGAGCATGTTTCTACATGGCTCTCTTTCGGTTTTTTATTGGAAGCAACAATACCGCATTATTTTCAAGGTCATGATGCATACTTCTTCGTGAAATTTATTAATGATGAAAGACGAAATAGTATTCATTGGGCTGAGGAAGATACCATTTTAAGCGGAGTTAAAGCAAAAGAAGTAAAGGAAAAAATAGTTCCAGAGAAATTTCTATTAAGAAAAGCGACCGAAGAGGATGCGGAAGAATTAGCGGTCGTCTTTGGAAAAGTATTTGAAGTTTATCCGACTCCTTTAAACGAAGCAAGTTATGTAAAACAAACGATGAAAGAAGACGATACAATATACTATGTGTATGAATTCGAGGGAAAAATAATTAGTACAGCATCTGCAGAAATGAATATAAAAGAAGGAAATGCAGAATTAACGAATTGTGCTACGTTACCCGAATATCGTAAGCATGGGTTTATGAAAAGTTTACTAATTAAGTTAGAAGAAGAACTGCAAGAAAAATCGATTTTCTGCTCCTATACAATTGCTCGATCACTTTCTTTCGGAATGAATGCGGCCTTTCATCAGTTAGGTTATACGTATACAGGAAGACTGGCGAACAATTGCTACATTTTCGATAAGCTGGAAGATATGAATATATGGGTGAAAGATTTGTCTAAATAGTACGGTATAAAAATAGAACGGAATCGTCATGCTTATAATCGCATATAGGTATGCCGGAAATTCGGCACGTGATTGCTGAATTTTCGGCAAAAGGGGGGATGACATTGCTAGCAGTTTCGACACAAGAAGTCATTGAAGCGATTTTGGGCAGTATTGATGAGGCTATACACGCAGTAGATGAAAATGGTATTACAATTTTTTATAATACAGTAGCTGCAAAACACGATGGATCAAAAATTGAAAAAGTGTTAGGTAAACATTTATTAGAAGCGTTTCCTTCTTTATCTAGGGAAACAAGTACGTTGATGAAAGTGCTAGATACAAAAAAGCCAATCGTTCATCAAGTGCAACATTATCAAAATTTAAATGGGGAAGACATTTGTACAGTAAATACGACGTTACCTATTTTTATAGATGGAAATATTGCTGGGGCTGTTGAAATTGCTAAGGATTATTCCACAGTTCAAAAACTTACGGATACAATTGTCGATTTGCAGTCGAAAATAAAGCGGTCATCTAGAAAAAAAGCAATTAAAAAGCATATTGCATTTGAGACGATCGTGACGAATGATGCTCGGTTTAAACAGACGAAAGAATTAGCACAAAAAGTAGCCCCAACGGATGCAAATGTTTTAATATATGGGGAAACAGGAACAGGGAAAGAGCTATTTGTACAAGCGATTCATGAAGCTTCTAAACGGAAGAACAAGCCGTTTATTGCACAAAACTGCGCAGCTTTGCCAGAATCGCTATTAGAAAGTTTATTGTTCGGAACGACGAAAGGCAGCTATACAGGGGCAATTGAACGAGCGGGATTATTTGAACTTGTAGATGGAGGGACATTGTTTTTAGATGAACTGAATTCAATGCCACTCGATTTACAAGCGAAAATGCTACGTGTATTAGAAGATGGTGTTATTCGTCGTATTGGTGATAATAAGACGAGAAAAGTAGACGTTCGCGTTATTACCGCAATGAATCAGCCACCAGAAATATGTTTAAAAGAGAATAAAATTCGCACTGATTTATATTATCGATTAAATGTCTTTTCATTATATATTCCGCCGCTCCGTGAAAGAACTGAGGATGTATTATTATTAGCGTCTTATTTTTTGAAAGAATATAATAAAAGTTATAAAAAAGATGTACTTCAAATGGATAAGGAAGCGAAAGAACGACTAGAAGCTTACCAATGGCCTGGAAATGTTCGGGAGTTAAAACATACGATTGAACATGCTGTCATAATTGCAGAAGGTAATACATTAACAGCCAATTGTTTACCGCGTACATTTCGGAAAGAGAATCTTCCGAAGAAGAGGAGCATATTGCCTCTTAGAGAAGCACTTCATCAAACGGAAAAAGAATTAATAGATCAAGCGTTAATTGAAACGGAAGGGAATATACTACAAGCTGCAAAAATGTTAGGTATCCCTCGTCAAACGCTGCAATATAAGCTGAGTAAGTACGACAAAACCGCCGAATAATTGGCGGTTTTTGTGTATTTGCACCAATAAAAGAGCGTTTACATATATAAAAAGTAATGAATATGATAGTATGTATGGATTTCATACAGTGCTTAAAAATATTTTTTTGCTTATGTAATAGCGTTCTCCGTACATTTACTTATCAATAATGTAAAGTTGGCATAACTATTGCTTATATAAAGGATGAGCGTATAAAAAGGGGGAATAGCAATGTTACATGATGTATACAAACCAAATCGTCACTGGAAAGATATCGAGTTGTGGAAGGATGTTACTGAAGAACAATGGAATGACTGGGTTTGGCAATTAACGAATACGATCAAAACGTTAGATGACTTAAAGAAAGTGATTAATTTAACACCTGACGAAGAAGAAGGCGTTAAAATTTCAACGAAAACGATCCCGTTAAATATTACACCGTACTATGCTTGGCTAATGAATCCTGATGACCCACGCTGTCCGATTCGGATGCAATCTGTACCGATCTCGGAAGAGTTATATAAAACAAAATATGATTTAGAAGATCCGCTTCATGAAGATGAAGATTCACCAGTTCCAGGGTTAACACATCGTTATCCTGACCGCGTATTATTCTTAGTAACGAATCAATGTTCTATGTATTGTCGTTACTGTACACGCCGTCGTTTTAGTGGACAAATTGGAATGGGTGTGCCAAAGAAACAATTAGATGATGCAATTGGTTACATTCGTGATACACCACAAGTACGAGATGTATTAATTTCTGGTGGTGACGGTCTTCTTATTAACGATAAAATTTTAGAATATGTATTAAAAAATTTACGAGAGATTCCGCATGTCGAGATTATTCGTATCGGAACGAGAGCACCGGTAGTATTCCCGCAGCGTATTACAGAAAACTTATGTAACATTATTAAAAAATACCATCCAGTATGGTTAAATACACATTTCAATACTTCTATTGAAATTACAGAAGAGTCGAAAAAAGCATGTGAAATGCTAGCGAATGCTGGTGTTCCAATCGGAAACCAAGCAGTAATTTTGGCTGGTATTAACGACAGCGTTCCAATTATGAAAAAACTTATGCATGACTTAGTAAAAATCCGTGTACGCCCATACTACATTTATCAATGTGACTTATCTGAAGGTATTGGTCATTTCCGTGCACCGGTATCTAAAGGTCTGGAAATTATTGAAGGTTTACGCGGTCATACGTCTGGTTATGCAGTTCCAACATTCGTTGTTGATGCACCAGGAGGAGGCGGAAAAATTGCGCTTCAACCAAACTATTTAATTTCACAAAGTGCAGATAAAGTTGTGCTTCGTAACTTTGAAGGTGTTATTACAACGTATCCAGAGCCAGAGAGCTATATCCCAGGAAGAGCAGAAGGGTACTTTAAAGAAATCTATCCAAACTACGAAGAAAAACGTTCAGATGTTGGTATCGCAGGTCTTATGAGTGATAAGAAATTTAACCTTGTTCCAGACGACTTACAGCGTATGAACCGTCGTAAAGACTATGAAGATAATGAAACTCATGCATCACTAAAAGATAAACGTGATAAGCGTGATCAACTGAAAGATAAAAAGTATCAATCACAAATGGCTAAATTAGAAGAAAACGACAAAAAAAATGAGGGTGATGCAGTATGAATTGTATGTGGTGTGACAGTACAGAAGCGAAAGAAAGCTTGAATACTGTATATTGGGAATTGCCAGATGGTACGAAAGCCATTGAAATCCAAGAGACACCATGCATTTCTTGTTCCTCATGTGGTATGGACTATCAAGCAGATCAAACAGTGAAAGAAATAGAAGATCAATTGTTTCTAATTTATACGAAAGATTTACCAAAACAACTAACATATGAAGAATTAATGGGAAGACCACGTCTATTAAAAAGAAATTATTTCGACTTTTAACCAGCTTTTATGCTGGTTTTTTTCTATTTTGCCTTGTATAATGTATCCAAGTTAGAAAGGTAGGGAATATTTTTGAAAAAGACATTTTACCACTATATGATGAAGCATCGTGCCGCTCTATTTAGTAATGAAATTTCGAATTTAGCAGAGGCAATGTACGATGATTTAAGCTTTCCGAAGCAATCTGAAGATTACGATGAAATTAGTTCATACTTAGAATTAAGTGGAATGCTAGAAAGTATGTCTATATTTGATGAAGCTTGGGATTTATACATACAAGAGAGATAAAAACTATAAGATGGTATTTTTGATGAGAAGCTAGTCTATTTGCTAGCTTTTTTTACGTTGTAAATAAATTTTCATATGGTGATATTTTTTATTGAAAAAATTTATGAATATACGCTTCTGTGATAAGCGTTTTTATGTAGGTTGCATATACTGTTATCAAAATCACGACGTCAAAAAAAGGAGAGATATAGATGGCAAGGAAAAAGCAACCTAAATATAACGTAGGGGACATAGTCGTGATTACGCTATATGGAACCGTTGGTAAAATCACAAATATGAAGGTTTTAGATGGAGTTTACGTTTACGAAGTCAATAATCACGATGGGTTTTACGTAGAGCAAACGTTGCAGCACGTTTCAGAGCAAGATATGAAAAAAGGTGAAACTGAGTGGATTGAATTAAATTATAATTTCACATTTGGTGATCTCGTGCAAGTAACAGGATACGATAAAGATGTGTTTCGGATTGTTGGTTTTCGTACAGAAGTATGGAGATATAAAAATGACGCATGGGAAGATACAATATACGAATTGTCACGAATTACGGATGGTGAATGGTTAGAAGCAGATGAATCAGATTTAACGCTACTTGCAAATGCTCAAACGGCAAATGCAATTTTGAAGAAAATGAAACAAGATAAAGCTGGTATGAATAAATTAGATTTAGGAAAATTAAAGTCAATTAACAACTCAAAAAAAGTGAGTGTTAAGACAAATCGTCAAGAAATCATTGATGGATTACTTGATATTTATAACGATTACCAATTGTTATTTGATACATTTAAAGATGAAGAATACAAAATTGTTATGGATGTTGTTCATAATTATTTAGTTAAATTGACAGAGAAAAAGTAGTTAACTAGAAAGAGAGAATGAATTGAACAACAACATATGCAGTATAAGGTATGCCTACAATTATTAAAAAAATAAAAAGCCATTTAATAAGAGAGTCTGCCCATTGATCTTCATGCATGAACTCTTCTTTTGTTTGTCCTACTTCTTGTTCTACCTCATATTGGTATTCCATAATTAAATCCCCCTTTTTGATAGCTTGTACTACCATCGTATGCATCTCGTCCAAAGGATATGACCTATAAAAAAGAAAAACTATTTTTCTAATCTCATATACATATTTTTGAGATTTTTTCATAAAACAGAAATAAAGGAGTGATGCTCATGAAGGAAATTGAAGTCGTAATTGATACGGAAGAGATTGCGGAGTTTTTTTATGAGCAACTAATTGAAAGAGGATACGTCCCAAAACGAGAAGAAATTGAAGATCTCGCAGACATTACATTCGAGTACCTATTAGAGAAATGTATGATTGATGAAGTGTTTGATGAAGAGGATGAGTGAAAGTAGCGACGGGGTTTACTCGTCGTTTTTTACTCTTTACAAACTTGTCACAAATATAGTCGGTAATAGTTGGTATAATTAAAAGAAAATTTTACTCAAGAGGTGAAGGGATGTTCAAAAAAATTATTGATTCTTTATTAGGTAGGAAAAAATATCGTTCGTATTCTAGTAGTGATTATCGCCATAGAGGTCGCTCTTATTCAAGTAGCGATTATAAACGACGTTCATCTGGTTATGGCCATCAGCATTATAAAAGAAAGCGTAAAAGCCGTAGCTTCTTTTCAAGTAGCTGATGAAATGGCATCGTATACTAGCTTTATTTGATAGACCACTTCGAAAAAATACAATCGTTGCAGAACGTTATAAAATTGAATCAGTAATTGGAATGGGCAGTTATGGGGTTACATATGTCGTTAATGATTTACAAATAAATAGATATAAAGTCTTAAAACAATTAAGACAAAGTAAACAAAGGTATGAGTCTGGTAGAAGATCATTTGAACAAGAGAAAATGATCTTACAAAAATTAGATCATCATGCAATTCCTAGTTTATATGATCATTTCGTATGGGAGAAAAAAAGCTTTTTTGTGATGGAATATATGCCGGGTGAGAATTTCGAAGATTATATTTTCTTAGATGGGTATGTATATACAGAACGTGAAGTTTTTAAAATTTTATACGATATATTAGAAATTGTATCGGTGTTTCATAGTAAAGGTATTATTCACCGAGATTTACGTATTCCGAATATATTAATGAAAGAAAATCGAATTAGTATTATTGATTTTGGTTTGGCTAAATTGAAGGGTGAGGGTGATGAACGAGCTACAACTTATGAAGGTGAACAAGCTTTGATGCGAGAAGTCCAGTTTCGTAGCGATTTTTATGCGCTTGGTCATTTCTCATTATTTTTATTATATGCAGGCTATGAATCTAATGAAAAATATGAAAAACCATGGTATGACGAATTAACTTTAGAAAATTATAACCGTGAAATGCTTATGCGAATGTTACAAATAAAAACGCCGTACTATGAAAATGTACAAGATTTAAAAAAAGATGTAGCTTTTGCTTTAGAAAGGATGGAGGATCCATGTTTCAAAAATTTTTAGCAAGCGTTGGTATTGGTAATGCAAAAGTAGATACAGTTCTTGAAAAAGATGAGTATATTGTTGGAGAAGAGATACTAGGAAAGGTTCATATAACTGGAGGTTCAGTTAGCCAACAAATTGAAAGCATTTACTTAACGTTATCAACATCGTATGTACGAGAAGTGGATGATAAAAAAGTAACAGCAACATATGATTTAGAGCGAGTTCGTTTAACAGAACCTTTTTCTGTTGAGCCGAATGAAAAAAAGGAAATTCCATTTTCATTTATAATGCCAGTTGAAACACCGCTTACACTTGGAATGAAAACAGTTTGGGTGCATACAGGCCTTGATATTAAACGTAGTATAGATCCAAGTGATCGTGATTACATTCAAGTGTTGCCAAATGCATTATTAAATAGTGTGTTAGAGGGTGTACAACAATTAGGTTTTAAAGCGCGTCATATAGAATGTGAAGAATTACCGTATCGATTACGTAAGCAAGTTCCATTTGCGCAAGAATTTGAGTTTGTTCCGGTTTCCGGAGAGTATTATGGGAAATTAGATGAACTAGAATTATTAATCTTGCCAAGCGCCTACGATCGACTAGAGATTATTATGGAAGTAGACAGAAAATCCCGCGGATTAGCAGGTTTATTTGCAGAAGCGCTTGATCTTGACGAGAAAGTGATTCGCTTTACAGTAATGAATGAAGATATTCCAGCAATGAAAGAAAAAATTAACAATTATATTTTTTAATAAACTATGCATAAAAAAGAAATGGAGAGGAAAACTAAAACAACCGCTCCATTTTTTTGCATAGTGAGGTTATGTATGTGAAACGATATCGACATTTATACTTGTTAAGTTCTACGCTACTCATTTGTTTTGTCGTATTATCACTTTCGTATCATACCGCTTGTATTGAGAAATTTGACAATATAGTCGCGCATTTTATTCAAAGTTTTCGAAACGATTATTTGACAGCCTATTTTACTTGGGTGTCATTTATCGGTTCCAAAAGAATATATTTTCCGTTGCTCATTATTCTTGTAATGTATTTTCTCGTTAGAAAAAAAATGCTTAGTGCATTACTTCTAACAATTAATTATTATGGATCTCGTTACTTAAACAGTATGCTTAAACTATGGTACGAACGAGCAAGACCTGATGTAACACAGCTTGTTACGGCAACTGGATATAGTTTTCCGAGCGGTCATACGATGAATGCTACTGCTTTTTTAGGATTTATTGCCTACGTCACCATTACTGAAGAACGAATTACATTGCATAAAAAATTGTTGATTATTTTTATAGCGAGCTTTGTTGTATTATCTATTTCAGTTAGCCGAATTTATCTTGGCGTGCACTATCCATCTGACATATTAGCAGGATGGGCGGCTGGGGGTAGCTGGCTCGTTTTATGTGTTATATTTCATAAAACGTTCATGAAAAAAGAACCTATGTCATATGAAGTGAACCCGAATAGTGGTACATGAAAAAAACACCTCCTGAATTCGCATACTAAGTATGCAAATTCAATGGAGGTGTTTTTGGTTTGAAAACA